>CALXJQ010000031.1 GCA_944388665.1 uncultured Clostridia bacterium | reverse complement strand
AAAAAAGAATAATTAAAAAAATAAAAATAAATTAATAAAAAAATATATTAAGTAATAATTAATAAAATAGTATTAAAGATTAATTAATAAAAAATAAATAATAATAAAAATATATTAAAAAAATAGAAAAATAAATTATAAATAAAAAATAAAATAAATTAATTAATAAATTAAATAAAAAACAATAAAATATTAAATAAATAATTAATAAAAAATAAATATTAAATAAAAATAAGATTCGTAAAAAATAAAAGGAAAATAAAATAATTAAAAATAAATATGATTTGAAAACAGAAAAATAAAAAATGTTTAACAAAAATATTTTTTATTTTTGAAATTTTAAAAATTTTAATTTTTTTTTAAGACAAGAATTTATAAAGAAGAATAAAGTAGAGTAAAATACTAAAAAAATATAGGCAATAAATTTCGAATTTTGTAATCAGGGTAAAATTGAATTGAAAGTGAACTGGCAATTCATGGGAAAAGTAAAGCTAAAATTACAAAAGAATAAGTATAATATGTTAACTTGAAGACGCAAAATATTGTTTGCTTTGACTATAAAGCTGAAAATTAATAAATGCCTTTAATGCCTAGTAATAAAATTATGAAAAAAGTTGAAGAAATAACAGAAATTTATAAATCATATTAAAATATTCTAATGAATAAAAGTAACTGAAAAGTATAAGCAAAGCAGAGCTTCTTGCCTAGCAAGTTTGTGAAAAAGTACAATATAGAATACTCAAAAGAAGCCAAACAAGATTTAATAGGAATAAAGAAATATATTAAATATAACTTACAAGAGCCAGAAATAGTAAAAATTTACAAGTTTCAGATATGTTTTTTTCTATATTCATTTCCCCATTTTACCATAGAATCTAATATTGGTTTTAGACTAAACCCTGTTTCAGTTAAAGAATATTCTACTCGTGGTGGAACTTCAGCATAAACTTTTCTTTTTACAAGTCCTGATGCTTCCATTTGTCTTAAATTGGTTGTCAAAACTTTTTGGGTAATTCCTGTAACGGATTTTTTTAATTCTCCAAATCTTTTTGTTCCAGTTAGTAAATCTCTAACAATTAAAACTTTCCACTTTTCTCCGATTAGGCCCATTGTTATTTCAACAGGACAAGCTGGTAATTCTTTTTTCATAATATTATCGTCTCCTTGTAATAAAAAAATTATATCAAAGTATTTTAAAAATGTAAACAATATAATATTACAAAATGAACAATAGTATAAAAATAGATATAATATATTAAATGACATATTACTTTCAAAAAAATTTTAATTTTTTTGAATTTTGAAAGTTAGTAATATCAATAAAAGTTACCTCTAGGAAACTATACCACTTTAAAGTGCCTACTTTACAAGCGTTTTAGACGCTATTATAATACCTACAGAAAATGAAATTTGAAAGTAGCTACTAAATTTCAAATATAAAATATAAAAATATAATTTATAAGGAGGTCATAATATGACAAATATAGAAAAAGCATTAGCTTTAATAAATAGCTTCGCAACAGGCGATACAAATGTTGCAAAAGAATATTTAACAGAAGGATATATTCAACATAACTTAGCTTATGGAACAGGTAGGGATGCTTTTATAGGTTCAATAGAATACCTAGCATCTGCACCAGTAAAAACAACAGTAAAAAATATAAGAGCATTTGAAGATGGAAATTTTGTATTTTTACATACAATATATAATTTTGCAGGTGCTGGAGAACAAGTTGCATTTGATGTATTTAGATTTGAAGATGGAAAAATTGCAGAACATTGGGATAATTTATTAAATGTTCAAGCACCTAATCCAAGCGGAAGAACACAAATTGATGGAACAACAGAAATAAAAGATTTAGACAAGACAGAAGAAAATAAAACATTAGCTGAAAACTTTGTAAGAGATATATTAATAGGAGAAAATCCTGATAAATTAACATCATATTTTGATGGAAATACATATATTCAACATAATCCAAGTATTGCAGATGGATTAGATGGACTAGGAGCAACATTACAAGAAATGGCTAAACAAGGAATTAAAATGATATATGATAAAATTCATTATGTATATGGTCAAGGAAACTTTGTATTAGTAATAAGCGAAGGAAGTTTTGCAGATAAACATACTTCATACTATGATTTATTTAGAATAGAAAATGGGAAAATAACAGAGCATTGGGATGTAATGGAAACAATTTCAGATGATCCGAAGAACAATAATGGAAAATTCTAATAAAATGCATAAAGTTTCGTACTATTAAAGCAATTATTCAAATTTAGGAGATGATTATTTTGGAAAAATTAGATTTTTTAATTGATTATTTATTAAAAGAAAATAAAAAAATAAAAATAGATAAAATTCCTACAAATATAGAAGAAAAGCGTAAATTATATCGTTCTTTGTGCAATATAAGAGAGCCAAAGGCAATTTCAAATGAATATTTAGAAAAAGAAAATGAATTTTTACAAGAAGAATTAAAAAAGAAAAATATTACAAATGCTCAAAATATACAAACAATTAGTGAAACTATTAAAAAATCTAATTTACAAAATATAGATAAAATATGTTTATGGCAAGGAGATATAACAACATTGCAAATTGATTGTATTGTTAATGCTGCAAATTCGCAAGGATTAGGGTGCTTTATACCTTGTCATAAGTGTATTGACAATCAAATAAATACATTTGCAGGAATATCTTTGAGGCTTGAATGTAACAAGATAATGAAAGATAAAAATTATAATTTAGAAACAGGAGAAGCAATCATAACAAAAGGATATAATTTACCTTCGGAATATGTAATTCATACAGTAGGACCAATTATAAATTATGAAGTAACAGAGAGAGAAGAAAACGAATTAAAAAATTGCTATATAAATTCACTAAAATTAGCAATAAAAAATGGAATAAGGACTATTGCTTTTCCTTGCATATCAACAGGAGAATTTAGATTTCCAAAAGAAATTGCAAGTAGAATTGCTATAAAAACAGTAGATAATTTGTTAAACAAGTATAAAGATAATTTTGATAAAGTGGTATTTAATGTATATGGAGAGGAGGATTACAAGATTTATGAACGAAATATCAAAAAAGTGTAAAAAAATAAAAGACTTGCTAGATGATTCTGATTATGTTTTAATAGGAGCAGGCGCTGGTCTTTCTACATCAGCAGGTTTAGATTACTCTGGAGCAAGATTTGAAGAAAATTTTGCAGAGTTTATAAAAAAATATCATTTTACAGATATGTATACAGCAGGTTTTTATGAATTTGATACAGAAGAAGAGAAATGGGCATATTGGGCAAAAAATATATACATAAATGATATAGGAATAAAAGCAACAAAATTATATAAAGACATATTAGAATTAATTAAAAATAAAAATTATTTTGTTATAACTACAAATGTAGATGATCAGTTTTTAAAAGCAGGATTTGATGAAGATAAGATATTTGCTACACAAGGAAGTTATAAATATATTCAATGTAAAAATGCTTGCCATAATAAGATATATGATGCAACAAATCTAGTAAAAGAAATGATAGAGAAAACTAAAGATTGTAAAATACCTTCTGAATTAGTACCTAAATGTCCTGTATGTGGAGGAAAAATGGAAGTAAATTTAAGAATTGATGCTAATTTTGTTCAAGATGAAAATTGGTACACACAAAATAAAAAATATGGTGAATTTTTGGATAATACAAAAGATATGAAGGTTGTACTATTAGAATTTGGTGTAGGCTTCAATACACCAGGAATTATAAGATTTCCATTTGAGCAAATGACATATCAAAATAAAAATTGGCATTTGATAAGATTTAATAAAGATAATTGCATGACATTTTTAGATATACAAGATAAAACAATAGAAGTAGAAGACGATATAAAAAAATTTATTGATGAAATGTTAAAATCACAAAATAATTATTTACTTTAAAATTTTATAAAGCTTGAAATATTTAAAATAATGTTTAAAATTATTTAAAAAATGTTCTACCTCATTTAAAGAATTAATTGTATTTTTTCTGCAAGTTTTAAAATCAATATGTTTGTTGTGATTCTTATTATTATTCATCTTAATCCCTCCAATTAAAGACAATTTTGCAAAAATGCTATTTTTATTATATAATATGATTTGTAACAGAAAAAGTTGCGTATTTAGAAAGGATTTTCAACAGATATGGAAATAAAAGAAAATGAAAGAATTGATGACTTGCAATTTAAGGGATTAAAAATAATTCAAAATACAAAAAATTTTTGCTTTGGAGTGGATAGCATATTACTCACTGACTTTGCGAAAAAAATAAAAAATGGTTGTGAAGCTTTGGATTTAGGTACTGGCACAGGTGTAATTGCAATTTTACTTGCTGCAAAAACAGGACTGAAGCATATTATAGGTGTTGAAAAGCAAGAAGAAATGGCAGAGCTTGCAACTAGAAATGTAAAGCTTAATAATTTAGAAAATAAAATAGAAATCGTAAATACAGATATTTTAGATTTGTGTAAATTGTATCCTAACGATTCTTTTGATGTTGTGGTAACTAATCCACCATATAAGAAAAAAGATACTGGGGTTATAAATCAAACGGAAAAGAAGTATCTGGCAAGGCATGAGCTAACAGCAACTTTGAAAGATTTTATAAAAGTTTCTAAAAATATGCTAAAAGAAAAGGGAGAATTTTATATGGTGCACAAGCCAGAAAGGCTAGTGGATATTTTAAGTTTGATGAGAACTAATAATTTAGAGCCTAAAGAGCTAAGGTTCGTTTTTTCTAATGTAAATAAAGAACCAAGCTTAGTATTGGTAAAAGGTGTAAAAAGTGCTAAACCATTTTTGAAAATTGAAAAAAATCTTTATATATATGATGAAAATGGAAATTACACAGAGGAGATAAACAAAATATATAACAGAGAATAAATAAAGGAGAAATGTCATGGAAGAGAAAAAAGTGGGAACTTTATATATGGTTGCAACCCCAATAGGAAATTTAAATGATATAACTTTACGTGCGTTAGATGTTTTAAAAGAAGTAGATTTAATAGCTGCTGAAGATACAAGGCATACTTTAAAATTGTTAAATCATTTTCAAATAAGTAAGCCATTAATAAGTTATTATAGACATAATGAAGATATTAAGTCTGAGGTTATAATAAATAAATTAAAAGAGGGGCAAAATGTAGCATTAGTGTCTGATGCAGGAACACCTGGCATTTGCGACCCAGGCGAAGAAGTCGTAAGAAGGTGTATAGATGAAGGAGTTAAAATAATTCCAATTCCTGGAGCTTCTGCATTTGTAAATGCTTTAGTTTGTTCAGGGCTTAGTACTAAGCAATTTACTTTTTTAGGCTTTTTGCCACTAAATAAAAAATTAAGGAAGGAAAAATTAGATTTAATACAAAAAGCAACAGATACAATCATCATATATGAAGCACCACATAAGCTAAAAGCTACTTTAAATGATTTAGCCATGATTTTAGGTGCAAGACAGGTAGTCTTGGCAAGGGAGCTAACTAAAATACATGAAGAGTTTATAAGAGGCAGTATAAATGAAATTATTGCGAAGTCTGATGGTATAAAAGGTGAAATAATCATATTAATAGAAGGTAATAAACAAGTCGAACATGAAAATGAGTTGAACAATTTACCATTAGAAGAACATTATAAATATTATGAAAAACAAGGACTAGAAAAAAAAGAAATAATTAAAATGATTGCAAAAGATAAAGGCGTAGCAAAAAATGAAATTTATAAGTATTTTTTCTCATAATAAATAAGAGCATGTAAAAATATAATTGCATGCTCTTTACTCTATTAATAAAATTAAGTAATATAGTAAACTTCTCAAAAGCAAAATTTATAATACATAGATTAAATTATTTATCTGAATGTAATAAATCTTCAATATGTTTTGCACAATCTTGGCAAATTAACTTTTCACCATATTTCATTAGGTTTTCTGTATTGCCACAGAATATGCAATTTTCTTCATATTTTTTTAATACTATTGTAGAACCGTTCACATATATTTCCATTGGATCTTTTTCATGTATACCAAATTGATTTCTAATTTCCATTGGTATAACAACTCTGCCAAGTTCATCCATTCTTCTAACGATTCCTGTTGATTTCATAACATCACTCCCCTAAAAGATTCATACAATCATCTTTACGACTACTATATCACAAATAATCTAATTGGTCAATTGGTTTGTAATAAAAAATTAATTTATTGAATAAAATTATGCAGGTGATTATATATGTTAAATATAGTTTGGCCAATTTTTATAATAATATCATTCTCTTATGCAATTTTTTCAGGAAATTTAGAAAATTTGAATGCATCGATTTTTGAAAGCACAAGTGATGCCGTAAAACTTTCAATTAGCCTGCTAGGTACTATATGCCTTTGGAATGGCATTATCAAGATCGCAAGTACAACAACGATGCTAGATAGATTAGTTAAGTTTTTAAACCCCGTAATAAAATTTCTGTACCCAGAAATTAGGGAAGAAAAAGAAATTCAAAAAGAAATATCAATGAATATGGTTGCAAATATTTTAGGACTAGGCAATGCAGCTACTCCTCTTGGACTGAAGGCAATGAGGTCGATGCAAAAGAAAAATGTAAAAAAAGATACATTAACAAATTCTATGATAATGTTTATCATTTTAAATACAGCATCTATTCAAATTATTCCTACAACAGTAATAGCTATAAGGACTTCTTTAGGTTCACGGCAATCCAACAGCAATTGTATTTCCAGTGTGGATTGCTACAATTTGTGCAGCAGTAGTGGGGGTAACATGTACAAAACTATTATTGAAGTTCAAGAAAAAATGATTAGAAGGAGAAAGTATGTTAAAAACTATTAACTATATTTCTAACTTAGCTATGCCATTAATTATATTAATAATTATATTATATGGTGTAAAAGAGAAAAACAAAATATTTGATAATTTCTTAGAAGGAGCAAAAGAAGGGTTAGAAATAGTGCTTAGCATTTTTCCAACATTAATTGGGTTGTTTGTGGCAATAGGCGCATTACGTAGCTCTGGCATTATAGATATAATTACTAATCTTTTGTTACCAATTTTAAATCTTATTAAATTTCCACCAGAAATAATGCCTCTTGCAATTTTACGCCCTATATCTGGCAGTAGTTCTATAGCAGTAGCAACAGATATTATGAAGAACTATGGTGTAGATAGCCAACTAGGCATGATAGCTTCTACTATTATGGGTTCAACAGAAACTGTGCTATATACTATTGCAATATATACAGGATGTGTAAAAATAAAGAAAACAAGATTTGTATTGGCTGTAGCCTTATTGGCAGATTTTGTGGGGATAATTGTAAGTATTATTGCATGTAGAATTTTTTTATAAAAAAATAATATCAAAAAAAGTCGAAAATTGCGATGAAAAGTGAAGAAAATTTATGAAAAAATGTTGAAAAAGAAATTGGTTTATGTTAATATAAGAACATGATTATTAAAGTGCTATTTTTTATAGGAATTTTTATTATAACAAAAAGGATATTGATAAAAATATTAGCAAAAAACTTATCAAAAAAGATATCTAATTATTAGTTATCTATGATAAGTTTCATGATTGGCAATTTTAAATGCTCGAAAAATTTGTTCTAAAAGAAAAAGACGAATTAATTGATGTGGAAAAGTTAGTTTTGAAAAGCATAGTTTTTCATTACATAGTTTTAATAATTCATCAGTTAAACCTAAAGAACCACCAATTATAAAGGTAATATTGCTATTAATCATAGAAATATTTTGTATTTTTTCTGAAAATTCTATTGAAGAAAGTTCTTTTCCGGTTAAGTCCAGCGCAATTAAATAAGAATCTTTTTTGACGTTTTTTAAAATGTTAGCACATTCTTTGGATTTTATCTCATTAGTTAGATTTTCATTTAATTTATCTGGAATACTCTCATCTTGTAACTCAGTAATTTTCAGTTTGCAAAATTTAGAAAGCCTTTTAGAATATTCATCTAAGGCTTCCCTTAAAAATTTTTCTTTAATTTTACCAATACATAATATTTGTATGTTTAGCATAAATTCACCTTGTTTCCATGTTCATTTCTTTTAGCTACACTAAGTTTAAATGTACTTAAGTCAATGTTATTTTCAATAAGTTCATCTAACACTGTTTGATATGCAAGTTCAGGAAAATTATTTTCCTTACTCAAATGGCCTAACATAGCATTTTGCAAGCCAGATTTTAATAAATAGCAAATAGCTTTTCCAGCCAACTCATTTGATAAGTGTCCACAAGGGCCAGCAATCCTCTTTTTTAAAGTGAATGGGTAAGATGAACACTTTAATACTTCAGGATCATAATTGGCTTCTAAAAGGACAAATAAACTCTCTTCCAAATTTTTCAATATATTACTATTTATATTGCCAATATCAGTAGCGATGCTTATTTTTTTATCATCTTTCCATATACTAAAACCACAAGGATTTGCAGCATCATGAGGAATTGCAAATGGCTTTATGTCCAAATCACCAATTGAAAATTTTTCTGAAACTTTAAATGTTTTAATATTTTTATCAGAAATTTTATCTCTTTGCTTAGGCATTGCATCTAAAGTTTCTTGATTAACAAAAACAGGCAAATCAAACTTTTTAGACAATGTTCCTAATCCTTGTACATGATCAGAATGCTCATGAGTAACTAAAATACCATCTAGTGTTTTAGGGTCTACACCAATATCTGTTAAAGCTTGTTCAATTTTTTTGCTACTAACCCCAGCATCAACTAAAATTTTAGTATTGGAAGTTTCAACAAATAAGCTATTTCCACTACTACCGCTATATAAACTACAAAAATTAAACATAATATTTTCTTCCCTTGTTAATAAAAATTTTACTCATTAGTGAATTACTCAGTAACTCTTTCTATTTTAGCACCAAGTGCCCTGAACTTTCCTTCAATATTCTCATAGCCTCTGTCTATATGCTCTAAATTATAGACTTCAGTTGTCCCTTCAGCTAAAGTCCCAGCAATAACTAAAGCGGCACCAGCACGTAAATCTGTAGAATAAACAGGTGCACCATATAACTTTTTAACTCCTTCAAAAAAGGCAGTTTTACCCTGAGCTGTTATTTTGGCTCCCATTTTATTCAATTCATCAGTATATTGAAAGCGAGACTCCCATATACTTTCATTTATAATGCTAGTTCCATTTGCAATTGAAAGAACTACACCCATCTGAGGTTGTAAATCCGTAGGAAATCCTGGATAAGGTAATGTTTTAATATTAGCTTTTCCTGGCCTTTTATTACACCAAACACGTATGCTATCACCATTATCTTCAACGTTTCCTCCGATTTCCAAAATCTTTGCAGTTACTGATTCTAAGTGCTTAGTTATACAATTTTTAATTAAAATATCTCCTTTAGTTGCTACAGCAGCAAGCATAAAGGTTCCTGCTTCTATTTGGTCAGGTACAACAGAATATGTGGCATTACCATGTAATTTTTCTACACCGTTAATCTTAATAACATCTGTACCAGCACCTCTGATATCTGCACCCATAGTATTTAGAAAGTTTGCTACATCTACTATATGTGGTTCTTTAGCAGCATTATCTATAGTTGTAGTACCTTTAGCTAATACGCTTGCTAGCATTACATTGATAGTTGCACCAACTGAAACAACATCCATATATATAGATGTGCCTTTTAATTTTTTAGCTTTAGCATGTATAGTTCCCTTTTCTACAGTTACTTCTGCGCCAAGGGATTCAAATCCTTTAATATGTTGATCTATAGGCCTTGCACCTAATTTACATCCGCCAGGCATACCAACTTCAATTTCTCCTTTTCTGCCTAGCATGGATCCAATTATGTAATATGAAGCCCTAAATTTACTTGTTAAGTCTAAAGGTGCTTGGGTAGTTGTTATATTTGTAGTGTCAATTGTAATACTATTTTTGTCATTCCAAGTAATTTTAGCGCCCAATTTTTCTAAAATTTCGCAAGAAATTTTTATATCACTTATATTTGGTAAATTTTCTATAGTACATATACCATCAATTAGAAGTGTTGCAGGTAAAATGGCTACAGCTGCATTTTTTGCTCCACTTATTGTTACTTCTCCTTTTAAAGAAGTAGGTCCTTTTATTACTAATTTTTCCAATTTTTATCACATTCCCTCCTTAAAGCACTTTTCTATTGTAATAAAATATAACATAAGTTTAAAAGTATTGCAAGTTATTTTTGAGCAGTAATTAAACCTACATTATTAAAAAATTCAAGTAGTTTGAATTTGAAATGGATACTAGAATCAGAGTTATCTGATACAAGAGCATATTCTTCATCTGACAAGTTATCACTTAAGACTTCTTTAGATTCATCTGGAACAACACCTGAAGATATATCTACAAAACAAAGAGGGGGAAACATTACGCACCACCAGTTTTGCCCTTTTGCTTCACCAATTTCTACTCTTAATGCATCATAATTTCCTGCAGGTAAAGAAATATCTCCATAACTTTTGGTAGGAAATTCAAAATTTCCAATATTAATATTTACATTATATGAAAAGCCATTTTCTCTTATTGTATTTAAGGCAATTTCTTTAAAGGTATCTTTATTTTCTTCAACGATTTTAATTGCTTCATCCTTAGAAGAGCAATCTTTGCAAATTTGGTTCATATAATTTAGCAAGCTATCTCTTACTTTGTATTTTAAATTTTGATCTTCTTTGCTGTCACTATTTGCAATTACATGTAGCCTAAATACACTGTTGGCGATATCTGTAGATACGTTTTGCGCGTAAGAAAAAGCGCATATAGAGGAATATATAAAAAGTAGAAAAGCTAAGATTAAAATAATACTTAATAATTTTTTCATAAGTTACCTCCTAAAAACCTTTTTTTGAAAAATATTCTTTTAATTTAATTATTACCAAATTAGAAAATTTTATACATAATCTTATAATTATAAAAACACTAATTTGCGTAACAAATTTGAATTTCGATTGTCGAAAAAACTCGATGACTTTTATTTGAAATATTATTGACATATTTGAAATACAATGGTAAAATTTACCAAGAGGCAAGGAAAAGCATTAAATCCGTAGTAAATGGCCATATTGGAAAATAAAATTTAATTTTTGAAAATAAGAGATAGTTCTTTCACAAAAGATTTACTCTTAGGATGGAGGTTTTTAATGAATAAAAATCAAGGAACAAAAGAAAAGATATGTACATTTTTTGTTAGTGATTACCACTTTGAAATGTTAAGTTTACCATATATAGATGGCAAGCTTAATAAAGGAACTGATGTAGTTGTTCTCACAGAAAATGATTTAGAAAAGAGTATAGATAAAGTATTATCAACAATAAATTTAAAAGACGAGGAAAAAAGAAAGATAAAAAATATAAATTGGAAAAATGAAGATGTAAGTAAATTTAGAAAAATTAAGGATAACAGTGAAAATAAAAAACAGATGGTTATATTTATAAAAGGAAAAGAAAATTATATTAAAAACATAAATCAAAATATAGAAAAATGGACATCAGAATCTGAAAATATAGAAGTGGTAGATTGTTATGATCTAGGAGAAATTGGTGGAAAAATGAAAGAACTGCTAAAAAATTATAATAAAATTTTAAAAACTACGGGAGAGGTTGAAATAAAAAATTAAAATAACTGTTGCTAAAATTGAAAAAATAGTATATAAATATAAAAGCAGATATTATACTTATCTGTTTTATATTTTTATTTCTGAAAGATACATGAAGAAGAAAGGATGAGAAAAATGGAACCTAAAATTGAAGAACTAAAAGCAAAGTTAAAAAAATATGGCCAAGAACATTTATTAAATGGATATGATAAGCTAGATGACAAGCATAAGCACGAATTAATTAAACAAATAGAAGACATTGACTTTGAATTAATAAATAAATTATATGAAGATACAAAAAAGAAACCTAAAACGAATGAAGACAAAATAACGCCAATAGAGTATTTAGACAAATACAAATTGGGAGATAAATATAAATATTATGAAAATATAGGAAAAAAGGCTATAAAAGAGGGAAAGCTTGCAGCTGTTACTATGGCTGGTGGACAAGGTACAAGACTTGGACATACTGGGCCAAAAGGTACATTCGATATTGGATTGGACTCACATAAATCTCTATTTGAATTATTGTGTGATAACTTAAAAGAAGAAGGAAAAAAATATGATGTGATAATTCCTTGGTTTATAATGACAAGCAGAGAAAACAATGCTGCAACAATAGAATTTTTTGAAAAACATAAATATTTTGGCTATCAAAAAGACAAAAATCTTTTCTTCTTTGAACAAGGTGAATTGCCAATGGTAGACACAGAAGGAAAAATTTTAATTGGAGAAGATGGGCTTATAAAAGAAGCGGCAGATGGTCATGGTGGAATTTATGAGTCTTTAGTAAAAAGTGGAATGACTAAAAGAATGAGAAATATGGGTATAGAATGGGTATTTATTGGCGGAGTAGACAATTGCTTAGTAAAAATGGTAGACCCAGTATTAATGGGAATAGCAATTGATAAAAACGTTACTGTAGCTTGCAAATCAGTTGTAAAAGCAAATCCTCATGAAAAAGTAGGTGTTTTCTGCAAGAGAAATGGAAGGCCAAATGTTATAGAATATTCAGAAATTACTGATGAAATGGCAGAAGCAAGAGACGAAGATGGCGAGCTTTTATATGGCGAGTCACATATTTTGTGTAATTTATTTAAAGTTGATGCTATTGAGAGAATGGGTGCAGAGCCTTTGCCATATCATGTAGCATTCAAAAAAGCAAAATATATAGATAAAGATGGAAAACTAGTTGTTCCAGATTCACCAAATGCTTACAAATTTGAAGCTTTCTTATTTGATGCTTTTGGGGAAGTTGATGAAATGGCAATTTTAAGAGTAAAAAGGGAAGAAGAATTCGCACCAGTAAAAAATGCTGATTCAGCAGGGGTTGATTGCCCAAGCACTGCTCGAGAGCTATATAAAAACTTTAAACTAAAAAATAAATAATTTAGTATAAAAGTAAGGAGGAAATTTGTATGAATTATTTGGAGGAATACAAAAAATGGTGTGAAAGTCCAGACTTTGATGATGAAACCAAAAAGGAGCTTTTAGCAATAAAAAATGATGAAAAAGAAATTGAAGATAGATTTTATAAAGAATTGGAATTTGGTACAGCTGGATTAAGAGGCATTATAGGAGCTGGAACTAATAGAATGAATAAGTATACGGTAGGAAAAGCAACTCAAGGGCTTGCAAACTATATATTAGAGCAAGGCACACAAAATAAAGGTGTTGCCATTAGCTATGATTCAAGAAAAATGTCAAAGGAATTTAGCTTAGAAACAGCCTTAATACTTTGTGCAAATGGAATAAAAGCATATTTGTTTGAAAATTTAAGGCCTGTACCAGAGCTATCATTCACAGTCAGAAATTTGAAGGCTACTGCAGGGGTAATGATTACTGCGAGCCATAATCCACCAAAATACAATGGATATAAAGTTTATTGGGACGATGGTGCACAAATAGTAGCACCTCGTGATCAAGAAATAATAGAAAAAGTAAAAAAAGTAAAATTTAATGAAATAAAAACAATGTCTAAAAAAGAAGCTCAGGAAAAGGGATTATTAAATTTTATAGGACCAGAAATGGATGATAAGTATTTAGGCGTTTTGAAAAGTTTAGTGCTAAATCCAGAAATAATGAAAGAAGAGGGCAAAACCTTAAAAGTAGTATATACGCCATTACATGGAACAGGGAACACAGTTGCAGAAAGACTTTTAACAGAACTTGGAATAAAAAATTTATATGTTGTGCCAGAGCAAAAAGACCCAGATGGCAATTTCCCTACAGTAGATTATCCAAATCCAGAAGATAAAAAAGCATTTAAACTAGCATTAGAATTAGCTAAAAAAGTTGATGCAGATGTAGTATTGGCTACAGACCCTGATGCTGATAGATTAGGTATTTATGCTAAAGATACAAAAACAGGAGAATACAAATCTTACACGGGAAATATGTCAGCATTGCTAATTGCAGAATATAGAATATCACAGATGAAAGAAAAGGGAATATTGCCTGAAAATGGTATTTTTATAACAACTATTGTTTCCTCAGACCTTGCAAAAGCAATAGCAAAATATTATAATTTGGAATGCATTGAAGTTCTAACAGGATTTAAAAATATTGGTGCTGTAATGAGAAAAGCTGAAGAAAAAAATGATAAAAAATATGTATTTGGCTTTGAAGAAAGTTATGGATGCTTGATTGGAGACTATGCCCGTGATAAAGACGGAATATCAGCAGTTATGGCACTTTGTGAAGCAGCATGCTATTATAAATCTAAAGGAAAAACATTGTGGGATGCAATGCAAGACATATATAAAAAATATGGATTCTATAAAGAAGCACAAGTTTCTATCGTTCGTGAGGGTGCAGAAGGTGCTAAAGAAATTTCGCAAATGATGGAAAAAATGAGAAATGCCGAAATAAAAGAAATAGGCAAATATAAAGTAAAAGTTTTTAGAGACATAGAAAAAGACATTCAAAAAAACATGGAAACAGGTGAAACAACTACAACAGGACTTCCAAAATCAAATGTTTTATACTATGAATTGGAAAATAATTGCTGGTGTTGCATACGCCCTTCAGGAACGGAACCAAAAATAAAATTATATATGGGAGTTAAAACAGACACAGATGAAAAATCTAATAAAGAGCTAGAAGACCTAAAACAAGCAATGCTTAAACTTGTAGAATAGACCGCAAAAAAAATTACTGATTTTAATCAGTAATTTTTTTTTGCCACTCAGGTATATTTCGCTTAATAGCACCAAATAAATTAGCTCTAAAACTACGAATATTTTTGCTTTGATTAAAAATAAAATCTTTCATCTCTTCTCTTTTAGAATTACCATCCATTGGGCAAACTTTAGGCATAACATTAATATTATTGCGTTTAATAAAACTTCGTATATCTTTTTCTGGTATATATATTAATGGCCTAATTAATGTAATCTTTGACCTATCCATATAACTTACTGGTGCGAAAGTATTAATACTTCCAGTGTAAAATAAATTCAATAAAAAAGTTTCTAAAACATCATCTTGATTATGGCCTAAAGCTATTTTATTGCAACCCTCACGTATAGCTATAGAGTTGATTGCACCTCTTCGCAAATTTGCACATAATGAGCAGGGATTCTTTTCTTTTCTAATGTCAAACACTATTTCTTTTGCACGAGTATTTTCTATAAATAAAGGAATTCCTACTTTATTACAAACATCTTGTAAAAAATTGGTATCAAAATGATCAAAACCAGGATTAATGCTAATTGCAATAATTTCAAACTTTTCTGGATAAAAACGTTGCAATGCTTTTAAAGCATTTAATAAAGTGATTGAATCTTTCCCACCAGATAAACAAACTCCGATTTTATCGCCAGATTTTATCATGCTATATTCATGTATGGCTTTTCTCATCGGACCAAGAATTTTTTGCATTTTATTCACCTACAGTACTTATTAAAACTGGTGTGCCTAGGCGGACTCGAACCACCATCGGTCGCTTAGGAGGCGACTGCTCTATCCTGCTGAGCTATAAGCACA
>CALXJQ010000030.1 GCA_944388665.1 uncultured Clostridia bacterium | reverse complement strand
TCTGGTAAAGTTATATCTAAATCAAATTGTTTACCTCCAGAAATTACTCCGTCAACATCAAGAATTGGACAAAATCTTTTTTTATCATCCATTTCCATACTATATCATTCCTTTCTATCCATACAACTTATTTTTATAGTTGTTTAATATATAATATGCAAAGGAAGAAAAAAGTTGCAATTTTTTAAAACTTATTGTCAAAAAAAGATTATATTGTATAATTAAGGTATCAAACAAAAGAATATTTTAGCAAAAGAAAAGGGGGAAAAAATATGGGAGAAGAAAATCAAAATAATGACCCAATAATTACTAATGGTGATCAAAATCAACAAGGCAATCACGGTAAAAATGGCTTAGCTATAGCTGCAATGGTACTTGGAATAATTTCATTAGTATTATTCTTTTATTGGTATATTGCATTTCCTTGTGCTGTTCTTGCAATAATTTTTGCAGTTATTTCACGTAAACATGGCAAAAATGGTATGGCTACTGCAGGTTTGGTTACCGGAATAATAAGTATAGTAGTTGAAATTATTATGATTTTTGCTTTAACAATGTTAGGTTTAGCAATCTTTAATCAAGCTTCAGACATAATGAATGATAATTTGAATTTAACTACTTATCAACATTATGATCTTTAAAATTTTTGCCACTAAGGATATTCCTAGTGGCAAATTTTTATATATCATACAAGTATGTGGCCTCTAAGTCTGCTTCAAATGTAAGTAAAGCTATATGATATTTTTTGTAGGCTGCACCTATTGTGTTGTATTGCTCTTTTGGCTCTGTATAGCCCATGTGCCAGCGAATTGAATATTTTTCTTCTGGTGTTAATTTTATGTATTCAGATATCATCATAACTGATTTTTCTCCATGCCCATAAGGTATGGTGTCATCAATCGTATAATAAGGAACTTTCTCCCATACTCCTAATGCGTTTTTAGCATTTCGATAATCTACTTTATAAAAATTTGTTTTGCATATATCATGCAAGAGTCCTATTATTTTTATAGAATCTTCTGGTATATCTATCGGCTCTATACAATGCTCTACTTTGTATTTTAGAATTTCATATACTTTTAAGCTATGTTCTACCAAGCCTCCTTCATGCGAGCTGTGAAACCTTGTGCTAGCAGGCGCCTTAAAAAAGTCAGATTTTTCTAAGAATTTTATTAATTCGTCAATTCCATCTCTATTTACTGTTTTTAATAATTCTAAAAATTGTTCTTTCATTTTATTTTTCATTCCCTTCTTTTGATTTTTGTTTATCTAGTGATTCTAAATATTTAATTATTGTTTTGCTTGCTGCTTTTTCTCTTCTTCTTAATCCAAATTTTGTACCAGTATTTTTCAAATACTGAATAAGTTTTATGGGAACATGTACAAATTTTTTATTCTTTTGCGAATACATATATGTTTTTACCTTGTCGTTAGCATCAGCTCTGTCATCTTTCGAATATATGCATGTTCCATAAGTATGTTCTCCTCTGCTGTTATCTCTTTCGCAATTAAAGCAATAAATTCCATTATTATAAAAATTTGGTACAACATCAATCAATATACTCTTAAAAAATAGGTTTAGCTCTACAATGCCCATATTTTCATTGCCCTCATACAATTTTTCATCTTCTAAAATTGTCTGCAATGCCTTGTGCACAGGCATTTTGCTAACTCCAATATCTTGTAACCTTTCTATTTCATCATTTTTATAATCGCTTTCCTTGTTGATATATCCAATTTCTATAAGCCTTTGAGTTAAAGCATTCTGCGCATCTCTCATGTTATCACTTTTTCCGAGATAATTAAAATACTCCAATCTTGATTTTGTCTGTATATTTGTCAAATCTGCCTGCAAATCTGCTTCAAATTCTTCTCCACTTTTCAAAGTAACTACAGGAAATTCATGTACTGGGTCATCATCCATTCTGCTAGGATATGCATATATTCCAAAGTCACGTAATATGCTAATATATAAGCTCGTCATGGTCACACAAGTAATTTTTCTTTTATTCGCAATTTTGTCTACATCCGTGCGTTCTAGCCTTGCCAATTGATATATTTTCCTTTTTGTTTCAGTATTGCCAAAATAATATTGCGTATTAAAAGACTTTATTTTCCCCAATTCTACATAAATAAATAGTGCTGTTTTTACTTCTTTTTCTTCTGCCGTTCCTTCAAAATTTGGCATTTTATCTTTAATATATTCTACTATTTGATTTTTGTTCATCATCTTTTCCTCTCGAACTTTAGGGACGTTCCTTAAAGTTCATTTTTATTTTTTTGTTATTTTTCAAGCTTTTTCAGACTTTTTATAATTGAACTTTGGGGACGTTCCTTAAAGTTCAAAAAAATAAATTAGGCCTTCTTGGCACATTTTGAAATTACAAATATTAAAACGCAGCTGTATTTCTATTAAATTTATACAATGCCGAATGCGATTGGAGTGGTTGTAGCCATTCTTAACATTAAATAAATGAGGGCGCGCTTCGCGAGAGGCTCGTTTGTTTAATGGTTAGAATGGCTAGACCACGCATTGAGCCGAGGAATGCAATAAATTTAATAGAAATATCAGCTATGGTTATAACATGGTAGTTAAAAAAATTTTGCCAAAAAGGATTGTCCCCAAAGTTCAAAATAGATGTTTTTTTCCTCCGTCCCCAAAAACACCCTAAATTCTTTTTATGGCCTCTATTGAGTTTTCTCTTGTGCCAAAGGCGGTTAGCCTGAAGTAACCTTCTCCGTGAGGGCCAAAGCCGCTTCCTGGAGTTCCTACTATGTTTTTTTCTGCTAGTAGTTTGTCAAAGAATTCCCAAGATGTCATGTTGCCTGGGACTTTTAGCCAAATGTAAGGTGAGTTTACTCCGCCATAGACTTCATAGCCAGCTTTTATTAGGCCTTCTCGAATTATTTTTGCGTTTTCTAAGTAATATTCGATGTTTGCTTTTATTTCTTTTTTTCCTTCTTTTGAATATGTTGCTTCAGCTGCTCTTTGCACTATGTATGATACCCCATTGAATTTTGTGCATGTTCTTCTGTTCCATAGTTTATTTAGTTCTATTTTTTCACCTGTTTTTGTGTAGCCTTTAACTGTTTTGGGAATGACTAAATATGCACATCTTACTCCTGTGAAGCCTGCTGTTTTTGAGTAGCTTTTGAATTCGATTGCTACGTCTTTTGCGCCTTCTACTTCGTAAATGCTATGTGGTATGTTCTTTTCTGTTATGAATGCTTCATAAGCTGCATCATATAAAATTATTGAGTTATTTTCTTTTGCATAGTCTACCCATTTTTTTAGTTGCTCTTTTGTTAAGACTGTACCTGTAGGATTGTTTGGAAAACATAGATATATTAAGTCTACTTTTTGTTTTGGTAGTTCTGGCTCAAAATTATTTTGAGCAGTTACTGGTAGATATACTATGTTCTCGTATACTTGTTTTTCTTTATTGAATTTTCCACTTCTGCCAGCCATTACATTTGTATCTAAGTACACTGGGTATACTGGGTCAGTTATTGCAACGACATTGTCTTTTGCAAAAATATCGACGATATTGCCGCAATCGCATTTTGCTCCATCTGAGACGAATACTTCATCTGAAGAAATGTCTATTCCCCTTGCTTTGTAATCGTTTTCAACTATTGCATTTCGTAAGAAGTCATAGCCTTGTTCTGGGCCATAGCCTCTGAAACCTTCTTCTGTGCCTAGTTCGTCTACAGCTTTGTGCATTGCTTCTATGCATGCTTTTGCAATTGGACGAGTTACATCACCAATTCCTAATTTTATTATTTTTTTATCTGGATGCTCCTCTGCAAATTTTGCTACCTTTTTTGCTACTGTTGAAAATAGATAGCTTTCTTGCAATTCTAAAAAATTTTCATTTATTAAACTCATAATTATATTCCTCCATAACTTAAAATTTATCAAAATAATTTACTAAACAAGTTCTCCTTCAAAAACTGTTACTGCTTTGCCTGTCATATATACATGGTTGTCTTTTTCATTCCATTCTATCTCTAATGTTCCTCCTAGCAAATCCACAAATACATGTCTATCTGTTAATCCTTTTAAACTACATGCAACTGCTGTTGCAGATGCTCCTGTTCCACAGGCCAAAGTCTCTCCTGAGCCCCTTTCCCATACTCTCATTTTTACATGATTTCTATCTACTATTTCCACAAATTCTACATTTGTTTTGTTTGGGAAAACTGAGGCAACTTCTAACACTTTGCCATAAGTCTCTACATCAAAATTATTAACATCTTCAACTATTGTAATTGCATGTGGATTTCCCATTGATACGCAGCTAAACACAAACTCCCTATCTACAGCCTTCACTTTTAAATTTTGTACTGGATTTTCTACTGACATAACTGGAATTTTTTCAGGTGCTAATATTGGTTCTCCCATGTCTACCCTTACTGTATCTACTTTGCCATTTTTAACATTTAATTTAAGTACTTTTATTCCAGCAAGTGTTTCTATTGATACTGTAGTTTTTTGTGTTAATCCTTTGTCATATACATATTTTCCTACACATCTTATTCCATTTCCACACATTTCCGCTTCTGTGCCATCTGCATTAAACATCCTCATTCTAAAATCTGCAACATCACTTTTACATATCAAAATAAGTCCATCTGAACCTACGCCAAAGTACCTATTGCTAACAAAACGAGCTAGGTCTGATATATTTTCATCTATTGGTTGCTCTATGGCATTCATATAGACATAATCATTCCCTAGCCCTTGCATTTTTGTAAACTTTCTCATAATTTCACCCTCTTTAGGTATTAATAGCCAGAAAAATATATTTATATTTTTCTGTTTGTTATATTATCATAATATGTGCATTTTGTAAAGTATATTATTAATCAAAAAAGTACCAAGAAAGCTAAATTATTAAACTTTCTTGGCGTTGTTTCAACATACTACTTGTTTTTGATTCCACAAGCTTTTCTCCAATCTTCATCATCTAAAACTCGAGCATCAATACCTACTTTGTGCCCACATTGTGGGCATTCTGCCTCAACTTTTCGACAGAATTCTCCACCACGATGTGTGGAGTAGAACTTCATTGTCTCTTTGGGTATTTCTACCCATTCTAAGCATTCTGAGCAAAATGTCCAGACTGTACCGAAATTCATTGTTTTTCCCTCCTATTCATCGGGCTTCAATTTCTAGTAACTTTTCAAATTCATTCTAACACACAATTTTTCATTTTACAACAAAATTTTCATTACATGATTACTTCAATATTATAAATATTTCTACCCCTATCTAGTTTTATATTATTTTCTGCCTCAATGCCATTAATTTTTACGCTTGTAACACCTGTATTTTTGCCATAAGGATTATTTACTTTTATATTATAAACACTGTCATACCATTTATATTGCACTTGATATTCTTTCCACTCTTTTGGAATGCACGGTTCGATTTTTAAAATCCCTTTTCTAATTTTTATTCCTAATATATATTCTACTCCTGCCTTATAATACCAGCTGCTTGAGCCAGTGTACCAAGTCCAGCCTCCTCTTCCAACAAGATTACTAGCGCCATATATATCAGCTGGAATTACATAAGGCTCTACTTTATATTTTTTACTAGATTCCTTGGTTTTTGAATGTTCAATTGGATTAATCATTCTGTAAAATTCTAATGCTTTATCACCAAATCCCAAAAGACTTTCAGCAATTATTACCCAGCAACTAGCATGAGTATATTGACCTCCATTTTCTCTTACTCCTGGCAAATATGCCTTTATATAGCCTGGCTCTAATTTTCCTTTTTCAAATGGTGGGTCTAAAAGTTTTATTATACCATTTTCTCTGTCTACTAAATGATTTTCCAAACTTTCCATTGAAATATATTTTTTGTCATTATCACCTGCCCCTGAGATGATGCTCCAGCTTTGCGCGATGCTATCTATTCTACATTCGTCATTTTCCATGCTTCCTAGCATATTTCCATCATCCATAAAAGCTCTTCGGTACCATCTTCCATCCCATCCATTTGTATTAAGTGCTTTTTTTAGATTATTTTTCACATCTTCATATTTGCTAACTAAATTCATATCGCCTCTTTTTTGACAAAATGGAATAAAATTATCTAATATGTCATATAAGAAAAATCCTAGCCACACACTTTCGCCTTTTCCCTTATTGCCAACTGTACTAAAGCCATCATTCCAGTCTCCAGAGCCGATTTTTGGAAGTCCATTTTCTCCGAAATTCAAGCTTTTTTCTATTGCCCTTATGCAATGATTATATATAGGCTCTTTTATTTCAGATTCTACATATTTATCATACATTTCGTCTTGTCCTTCTTCTAGCGGTTTACCTTTTAGATATGGAGTTTCAATGTCTAAAATAGTTTCATCTCCAGTAAAATTCACATACTCAATAACAGTAAATGCCAGCCATAATAAATCATCTGAAAACCTAGTGCGTATACCTCTTTGAGTTTCATCATGCCACCAATGTTCCACATCACCTTCAATAAATTGATGCTGACTATGCTTTATAATCTGCCTTTTCATATATGCAGGCTCTAAATATTTTAGGCCTAAAGTATCTTGTAATTGATCTCTGTAGCCGAATGCTCCTCCTGATTGATAATAGCCGCTTCTTCCTAGAAGTCTACTCGTCATAGTTTGGTATAACATCCAACCGTTTAACAGTATATTCATTGATTCAAGTGGGGTATATACCTGCATTCTTCCTAAAAATTCTCTCCAGAAAGATTTAACCAAGTCTAATTCTTGTTTGCAGTTTTGCAATTTGCTATATTTATAGGCAATATTTTTACAATCAATCAAATTATCCTCTGCTCCTAATATAATCGAAATTTCTTTATATTGATAGCTTTCCAAGCTTATTTCGATTTCATATACTAAGCAGCTTTTCTTTCCTAATCCATTTTCATTATTTAAAGTAGTCTTATTTATTCCATCAGGATTGCTTATTCCACCTTTACCCAAGAAAAACCTCTTGTCTCCTGTAAATGATTTTATTTTTTCGCTAGATGATATATATATTTGTGTGTTTTCCATTTCATTTCTATATAAATTTTTTGCATACACAATATTGTTATTTGGGTCAAATTCTACTGTTATATAACCATCAGATTTTAACTCATCTTCACCAATTACAGGCTTTATATAATAATATAATTTTAGTTTCTTTTTATTAATTGTATTGTTTCTAAGCTTTAGAATTCCTACTTTGCAACTATCTTCTTTGGGCACAAAAATTTCTAGTTCTTGGTCAAGCCCATCGCTTTTATGAATATATTTTGCATATCCGTGGCCATAAATGATATTATAATTTCTATCATCTGGCTTTGGGTTTAACCCTAATGACCAAGATTTTTGATTATCATCATCTTTTAGATAGACAATTTCTGTTGGAATGTCATAACTTGCATTATTGCCCCAAGCGGAAATCCTGTTCAACCTGCTATTTTTGTACCAACTATATCCTCCCATATTTTCTGTAACAACTGTTCCAAACTTTTCATTTGCTAAAATATTGCACCATACTGTTGGAAGTCTATTATCTTTGTTTACTTTTATTAAATACTCTTTTCCATCAGCTGAAAATCCACCATATTCATTAAAATATTTTAATTTTTCTGGATGTTCTAATATATCTATATTGTTGTTTTCATCATTACTTGGATTTATTGATAACTGCGTTAAAAGTTTAGATTCTGCCTCAGTTTCTTTATTTAATTCTAAATATTCTTCTTCTAAATCTTTTATATTATTTGCTATTCCGCCTTTTTTGCTATCAATAACGATTTGAGCAATAAATTCTAATATATTAATATCTTTTTTGCTTATTTCATTTTTCATTAATATAAAGATTCCACCTTTTACATTTTTCAAATAAGATAACTGCTCATTTAAAATGGTGCCTTCTATTTCTTCTTTTACATAATTTTCATAGCTGTGTTTTTCTTCGTCTAAAACTACTAATTCAATTCCAATATTTTTAGTTTTGAAAAATTCGTAAGCTTTTAGCATTTCTTTTAATACATAAGAATCATTTACATCTCGTATTTTTACTAAAATTATCGGTAAATCACCAGAAATGCCATACTTCCATAATTCGCTTTGTTTATAATTAGGCTGTAATTTTAGCTTTTGCATTCTTGCGCTTTTAGTTGGATTATCAAAAATAAGATATGATAGCATTTTTTGATATGTTACTATTTCTTTTGCATTTATCCTCAAATATCTGCTCTCCGCTTCTACCCTAGCTTTAGAAAGTTCAAATTCTTTCTTCACACTTTCATTAGATTTATATTTTTTCACATTTTCAATAACTTTTTGCTTTTCCTCACCTACTGCCAAAATTAGGTTCAAACTCACTTCTTCTTGAGGCTTTATTTTTATAGTTCGCTTTATTGCCACAATTGGCTCTGTCACTAGTCCCATTCTTTTAGAAAATGGCATTGAATTTTTTATCATTTGAGGTATACCAATATTTCCTCTGCCTATAAACTTTTCCTCATCTATCTCATATTCTAAATCCCCAATTGTTTCACTATTTGTGGAAAAATTTGTTGCCAAATATATAGTTGGGTCACTTTTCTCCCTATTTTTTCTTCTAATTACTATGCTACCAGTCTCTTCATCAAATTCCATAATTAAAAACAAATTATTAAAAGCTGGATGAGCATAATCCTGCTCTTTTTTTGAAAGCACTGGCTCAAAATATGCTGATATTTCTATAGTTTCTTCATCATTTCCTGTGTTTTCTAATACTACTCTCCTTATTTCTACAGGGTCATTTGACGCTATAGTTGTACTAATTTTAGTCTTAATATTGCCTTCTACCATTTCTTGTTCAAGTTTATCTTCCATAAAACTTATTTGATACTGGTTTTCCTTATTATCATTATGCTGATAATTAGAACTCCAAATGTTCTTGTTTTTAATATTTTTAAATGTAAAAAATATCCCTTGTGAATAGTCATCAGTTGGCTTAAATCTATTAATATATATATCTTTGTAAAAGCTTACCCCTTGTCCTTTTTGATTCATCGCCACAGAATAATCTTCATTTGAAATAACATTTCCCGCTATTAGTCTTTCATCTATTTTATGATAAGTTACTTGAGCATAATTTTCATAATCCTTATATTTTGGCTTTTCTACCTTCTCCTTATTCTCCTTTGTTATAATTGCAGTTTCAGGCATAGTCTCTTGTAACAAAATGGCTGCTGCTTGAATTTCTGGGTTTTCCATAAACCTCTTCTGCAAAATATCTTTATTAAATAAATTATCAATAGAAAGCAATATCAGCCCTTGATGATGTGCCATATACGTCTTTACAACACTCGAAGTCTTTCCTTTTTCTACCCTTTCTGGCGTATAATCTATAGACTCATAAAATCCATACTTGTCATACATGCCTTCCGCCTCTAACCTTTTTAGATTTTCAATTTCCTCTTTTGGAGCATCAGAAATCGCCAAAACACCACCATAAGTAGAAACAACCATCTCATCTCCTAATCCTCTTTTTATACCTAGCCACGGAATTCCAAAAGCCTTATATTGATAATTAGAATGCAAATCCTTCAAATTAAATGCTGCCTCCGAAATACCCCAAGGAATATTCAATTGCCTGCTATACTTCATCTGACTTTTAACCATAAACTTGCATGACTCATCTAGCAAACTTCCCTCATATCTCGGCATATTAATATTAGGCATCAAATACTCAAAAGCCGTGCCTGACCACGAAATAAGCCCTTTATACTTTCCTAAAGTAGTCAAAGTCCTGCTAAGCGAATTCCAGTGCTTAGCTGGCACATCCTTCTTAGCAATCGCCACAAAACTTGCCTGCCTTGCCTCAGAAGCCAGCAAATCATAATACGAATCAGTAAGCCTGTTCTCTTCTACATTAAAACCTATAGAAAAAAGCTGTTGCTCCCTATTATACAACACCGCAAAATTCGTATCCTCTATCAACTTTTTTGCCATTTTGCTACGTCCCTTTTGGCAATTTTCTTCGAAGAATTGCTTTACGATATATAAATATCCTACAAGGTTCCCACTATCTACTGTAGAAATATACCTCGGTGTTAATGGCTCTTTTGTTTTTATATTGTACCAGTTATATAGGTGGCCGTTCCACTTTGGCAATTCTGCAACTACTTCTATGATATTAGTTAGCAATTCTATACATTTTTCCAAATCAATGTACCCTAAATCGAATGCTGATATTACTGCAAGCATTGAAAGGCCTATGTTGGTTGATGAGGTGCGTGGTACTACTTTTTCTTTTCTATCTTCTTGGTAGTTGTCTGGTATTAGGTAGTTGTTTTCTTTGTTTAAGTACTGTTCGAAATAGCTCCATGTTTTTCTTCCTATTTGCATTAGGTATTCTTTGTCTTCTTTATTTAGTTTATCGATTGCTTGTTTTTTGTTGATGTTTTTGCTTATATACCACATTAGTATATATGATGATAGCCATAAAAGTCCTATTATTATGGCAAATGTATTTATACCCCAATATTGAGTTGTTAGGCTTTCTGAGAGGCCTTCTGGGATTTGGGCATTTTTTAAAAGTTTTGTTATTCCACATACACCCAAAAAGATACTCAATATTCCTAATAATATGCTTGGCCACATATTTTTAAAATATGAGAATAAATTTGATTTTGCCTGTTTTTCTGCTTCTTCTGATGTCATCCATTCTAGTAGATGTTTGTGTGAAATTGTTTTTCTATATAATGTTTTAATTACTGATTTTATTGAAATATATGCTTTATATGGTAAATTTCCTAATGTAATTATAGAGCGTATAATTGCACCTTTATAGCCAGAAATTTTAGGTGTGAAGGTTTTTTGCTTGCATTCTCCGTCTTTTTTAAATACTAAGAGATTTACCATTTCTAATATATAAGAAAAAATTGAAATTCCAAGTAATATTGCAATTACGCCCCAAATTCCACCTATTGTTTCGTTTTGCATATAGCGTATTACACCTAGTATTGATATATATACCACCGCTACTATTATGCTTATTTCTAAAAGGCTTCTTCTTAGATTGTCAAATATTTTGAATTTTGAAATTTTGTTTAATGGGCTAGATGCATACATCCATCTGGTAATTTGCCAGTCGCCTCTTATCCACCTTGAAAGCCTATTCATAAAACTATTGTATTTGGTAGGGTAGCCGTCCATTAGGATGATGTCTGAGGCCAAGCCACAACGCAAGTAGCACCCTTCTAGCAAGTCATGGCTTAGCACTGTATTTTCTGGAATTTGATTTTTCAATACTTCTGAATATACTCGCAAATCGTAAATTCCCTTGCCTGTAAAAATGCCCTCGCCAAAATTATCTTGATAGATGTCTGAGATTGCATTTGTGTATAAATCAAGGCCACCTGCCCCAGCAAATATTTTTGTAAACAAGGTTTTGTTGCTAACATCTAAATTGATGCCTATTCGTGGTTGAATTATCCCATAGCCACTTGTTACAATTTTTTTGTTTTGGTCTATTTCCGGTTTATTTAAAATATGCGCCATTGCGCCTACTAACTCGAAGGCTGAATTTAAAATTAGGTCAGTGTCTGCATCTAGGGTTATGATATATTTGATATCTCGATAAAGTGTATTGTCTATAGTATTACACCTAAAAGGATTTGCTATATTTCCTAGAAGATATTCATTAAATAGTGTTATCATTCCCCTTTTTCTTTCCCAACCCAAGTATGACCCTTCTTTGCTGTTCCATTCTCTTTTTCTGTAGATGAAATTAAAAATTGGCACATTTGAGCCTTCAATATTATACTTTTCATTTAAGTCACTAGTTAATTTTTTTCCTTCTGCTATTACTTCTTCGTCAAAGTCTTCTTCCTTTTTGCTGCTTTCTGTGCAGTCTCCTAATAATGTAAAATAGATATTTTCCGACTTATTTGCTAGATAATATACTTCCAATTTGTTCATAAGATTTTTCACTTTTTCTTTAGAATTCAAAATTGTTGGAATAATGACCATGGTTTTATTTTCTGAGTCTATTCCATTGCTAAAGTCCATTTTAGGTATAAGTTTTGGTTTTATTATTTTTGATAATATATATTGTATTAATTGAATTGAAATTTCAGATGATGGTATTAATAATAAAATAAATGTTACTAAATATAGATATATATTTTTTATATTTAACATAGTAGTTAGTCCTATAGATATTAAAACTGTTAGAGCAAAAATTGTTAGAATATATAATTTTGATTTGCTTTCTGGCTTTAAATGTGTTTTTTTGTTGCATTTTAATACTTTTTGTAGTTCATAAATCCCGTCATCTATTAAATAATATCCTATATGAGATTTTTTTTCAGCACCATTTTGATTTTCATTCTGACTTTTGGTTGCTAATTCCAAGATTTTTTTTGCGATATACATCTCTGAAATTTTAGTCTTTTTAGATAATTCTTGTATCTTATTTCTATAATATTCCTTAGTTTCGCTGTCCATCCTTTCATAAACATTCGCAGGATCATGCCTTAAAATTTCTTCTACACCATTTACCTTCTCAAAAATCTCTAAGAAATTCATTCTTTGAATCTTTTTTATGCTTGTAATGCTATTGCCAATAGAAACTTTTTTAAGAGCAATATCAAAATGCTCTTTTTTAGTAACCTCAGAAACTGTAGTTCCCATCATTTCTACTGTTTCCTCTAAGGCCTTTAAATAGCTATACCCTTTTTTTCCATATCTTTTTAAAATATATGACATATATTCGATAAATGGATATTTATCCAACTTTTTTGATGTGTTCATTTTAAAAATTTGATCAGACTTATTTTTATTTTCTACTAATCTTTCCACAATATTTTCTGCTTTGTATTTTTCTAACTGAGCTGCATAGACTTTTTCGCATATTTCCCTTATATTTTCTATTATGGCTATTTGCAAAAAAATGCCAATATTCCATATTTCTTCCATGCTTAATGTTTTGTTTGTTTGATAGCTTTCTAGGTATTTTTCTAATTCGGTTCTTTCTATTCTATTGTCTGTGTAAGCAACAATCTCAGCTGCTAATACGTAAATTCTAGCGAAGCCTTTATACGGCCCAGATGCTATGCCTAAAAAGTTTTTGTATTTTTTTAATGGCATTTCTTTTTCTATTTGTTTTACAGTTTCTTCAATTATATATAAATTATCTAAAAGCCATTCTCCTGCTGGATGTATGCTTATGCCCAATTTTAAATGCTCATTTAATAAGTCATAAGTCTCCCTTATCACTTTATAATTTTCTAGCATTTTTGGAATTGGGTAAGTGCTTTTTTCAGATTTGCTCATCAAATTATGGTTTGATGCAATTTTTTGCAAGTGACTTTCTAATTGTTTTTCATCAACTAGAGTTCCATTTATTTTTAATATTTTTTCCGTTTTCAAAAAAATTCCACTCCTTGCTCAATATGTTTTACACATATTGTTTGCAAGAAGTGGAAATTTTATGCATTTTGATTAAAGTTCTAAATCATCATCTTTTTGAACATTTCCAGTTTTTAGATTTTTTTCATATTCTGATAATCTTTCAGCTTCAAATTTAATGTTTCCCTTTTCATCTGTTTTTATGACGCCAGCTGCAAACTTATCTGTTGACTCTATTGCTTCACTTAAAGTTTTTGTAGTCGTGTTTCTATCTATGTTTGCATTTTGTAGATTTTTGTTTAATGCTTCTACGCTTTCCATGCTGTCTATGTAATCATCTATTTGCTTAGAATATGTTCTATCATCAAACATTCCTACCATAAAGCCTTCTGGACTATAAAATCCATTAGGACCAGTGGTGTTATTATCGCTAATTTGTATTCCTCTCGTTTTTTCTGTTTCGTCACCAATTGTAGTAACATTTATACTTGCTTTATCACTTAATCCTAAGCCTTTTCTAAGTTTAGAATCAAAAAGCTCATCTTGAAGTTTTTCTAGTTCACTTGCTTTTTCTATCAATTCTTGATTTGAAAGTGCATTAATATTACTTGCACCAAAATCAATTTCCAAATTAGCAAGTGCTCCTCTTGCTTCTTGGCTAATGCCAAGTTCTTCCAAAGTTTGTCCACTTTGCAAAGCTTGCTCTAAGTTTACAGTTTTTGAAGCATCAATATTATCTGCAATCTTAGTTCCTCCAGCTATTGCTAATAATGCAGCCAAACCTGCAACTCCTAATATTTTTAGTCTGCCTTTTCTTCTTCTAGCTTTATACGCTCTTGCTCTTCTAAGTTCTGTTTTGTCTGCTCTAAATTTTATGCCTGCTTTTTTAGTTTCTTCCATATATCTAAGTGCATTATTTAATCCACGCCTATTAATAATAGCTTCATTTGCTCTACTGTCTGCGCCTTCATTTCTTCTTGGAACTGGCGTTCTTGTTACACCTTCTCTTGTTTGTCTAACAAATTCTTCTCTCTTTTTATTTCCTTTTTGATATGAGGATATGTCTATTATATTTCCGTGAATATCTTCTCCGTGTAAGCCGTCTTTATATGTTCCTCCTGCATATAATTTTCTACCATCACTATCTTCCATAGTTACCACTTCCCTTTCTAGGATAAGCCCTTAGGCTTTGCTTTTCATTTGAATATCTTATACACTATTATTATAACATTAAATTCAAAAAAATGCAAAAAACGTTGTTTTTTCGCATTTATGTTGACTTGATTGATTGGCTTATGCCGCATTTTAGTCACTTAATCAATTATTAAATGCCAGCTTCTTAAGCACTTGATGGGCTGCGGTCAACTCTCATAAAAATAATCTGTTATGCCATTATAAATCCCCCAAGCCAACTTATTTTGATATTCATCATTTAATAACTGCTGTTCCTCTTCCTTATTAGATAAAAATCCGCATTCTACAATTGAAATAGGAATTTCTACATGCTTCATTATATATACTGTATCTAGCTGCATCGCTTCCCTTTTATTCTCCTTTTGTATGGACTCATTCAAATTACCCTGTATACTTTGCGCAAGCTTCTTGCTGCTATCATCATTTTTCTTGTAAAAGCACTGCCAACCCCAATACTGCTCTTGCGGAATCTTATTTAAGTGTATACTTACAAAAATATCTGCACTAGATTCATTCCCAATCTTGACCCTATTTCGTATATCTGACACCTTCTTTTGCCTTAATGTTTTCTTATCCAAATCATAAATTGAATTCTCGTCTGACCTAGTCAAAACAACAGTACTTCCACTTTGCTCTAACAAATTCTGCAACTTTAACGCTATCTTCAAATTTAACTGAGCTTCAGTAGTACCATCGCTACTCTCTGCGCCGCTCATCTGGTGTGCCATGCCCTGCATCAACCACAATTGTCTTTCCAGACACCGGCGTAGACGTAACAGCCACAATGTTAGAATCATCTTGAATTGCAGTTTCTCCGTCACTTTTGCCATTATTTCCGGATGTTTGAAAAGTAAAAGCCAAAATGCCTATTATAACAGCTGATAAAATAATTTCTAATCTTTTTTTATTAATAACAATCATGTTTTTCTCTCCAATCACTTATTATATATTTTTATAATCTATAACGCAAAAAAATAACCTTTAAAAATACAATTACTAATACATTGTATTTAAAAAAGTTATTTTTATTCATAGTCTCTCTCAAGTTCCAATACCATATCATTACATACTCGCCACACCCTCAGCCCCCGGAAAAGTTTAAACATTCTTGCCATTTCGAATGCATAAATACTGTTTGCTGTCCACTTCATAACATCAACCTTTTCGAATAATAAGTCGGTATTTCGGGGCTCAATAGTTTCACACTTTCGCATTGCGGCTCTCATGCTCCCTTGTCTACGCTTACTCTTGGTATTACTACTTCAGAGCCAAGACTAGGTACTGGCTGCTGGCTAGGCTTTACCAGACAGGTTCTCCTGCTATATGATATTAGCTTAAATCATCAGAACAGTGTACCTCTTTTATAGAACTCTTAGTTGTTTAAAGTTAGCATATCTTTCACCATTCTGACTTACAAATTTTAAAAGAGTGTTAAAATCTAACTGTGGAAATTCAAAAAAGAGAATTTTTGAATTTATATAGTTAGATTTTTTTATATGGA
>CALXJQ010000029.1 GCA_944388665.1 uncultured Clostridia bacterium | reverse complement strand
CAACTACTCAGAAAGTAAAAAGATATGGAGATAATATGAATATAAATCCACAAAAATAAATAAATTTTAATCTTAACCAAAGATTATATTAAATAATATTTCATTCTTAATAAAATATTATAATAAATAATTTTTTGTACCTGGTTGTCGCAACCCATAATATAAATAAAAAAATTGTAGGGTTGCTTCAATCGCACTCGCATTTGCTCGTTTGCTTGCTATGCGGTACTTCAAAATTATTTATTATAATATTTTTGATATATATATTATTATAAGCTGTGAATTGTAACTTTGTAATGCACAAAAAATACGAATTTCCAAAATTTTAAATTGACAAAAAAACTCTAAAAAGGTAAAATTGAAATAGATGTTATGGAAAACAAAAGAAGAATGGAGGATGTTGTAATGAAATCAAAAGATAAAAGCAGAAAAAATAAAAATGTGCATGTAAAAATTACTTTAAAGAAATCAATTATTTTTTTCAGCACAATTATAGTAATCTTATATTTGATTATTTTTTATAATAGATATATTGCTCCAAAAGATGTATATGCCATGGGAATTGAAGAACATAACACTGAAGCTATTAAGATAAGTAATGCTGATGTAGTAGACATAAATGAATTTATAGAAAAGAATGCTAAAGAAGGTCAAAAAGAAGAATGGAAAACAGAAGATGTAGAACTAGAATATATGACAACATATAGAAATAATGCATCATTACCTAAAGGAACAATACAGGTAGTTCAAGAAGGAAGAGAAGGAAAACAACAAATAACTACTAAATTAACATATCAAAATGGAGAATTAGTTTCAGAAGAGCAAGTTTCAGCTAAAATAGTAAAAGCATCATTAAATAAAATTGTAGAAGTAGGAACAGGAAATTATAAATCTAATTATAAAGTAAAAGTTGGAGACACATTGTATGTAACTTCAGATAGATTATCTGTTATGAGTGAACCAAATGAAAATTCACAAAAAGTTGCTACACTTTTTAAAGATGATGAATTAAAGTTACAAGAAGTTTCAGGAGAATGGTATAAAATATCAAGTTCAGGGGCAGTTGGGTATGTAAAAGCGGAATGTACTACATATATGAGCCCAAATTCTAGTTATGAAGAAGCGGGACAAGCAGCAAGTAATGAAAATCCTCAAAGTAAAGCACAATTGCAAAGCAAGCTAAGCTTTAATATGCCTCTAAATAAACCGAGTGGTCTAACTTTAGAGCAGTTTAAAAAAGTATTAACAGACCCAAAAGACAAAAATAAAATCTTTCAAAATAATGCAGAATACTTTTATTACATAGAAAAACAATACAATATAAATGGAATTTTTGTTGCAGCAGTAGGAATACACGAAAGTGCATTTGGCACATCCAAATTAGCACTACAAAAGAATAATCTATTTGGATATGGTGCTTATGATTCAAACCCATATAATGGTGCATATAACTTCTCTAATTATGCAGAAAGCATAGACTTGATGGCAAGAGTATTTGTAAAATATTATTTAAATCCTAAGGGAACAAACATATATGGTGGAGAGAAAGCATCTGGAAAATATTATAATGGTGCAACTTTAAGCGGAGTAAATACTAAATATGCTACAGACAAAAATTGGGCAAATGGAGTATATAAGCAGATGGAATATTTGTACAACAAATTATAAAAAATTCCTTGCTATTTTTGATAATTTATTGTATGATATAGAGGTATATTGAATAACATTGAAAGGGGCAAAAATAATGAAAAAAATAGCAGTAATATTTACGACATTTATGCTATTAATTGGAATATTAAGCATAAATAGTACTTATGTTTATGCTGCAGAAAATGAAGCAATAAATACAGAAAGCAGTTCAAGTACAAATATTAACGAAAATAGCGAAAGCAAAGCAATTGATGATGAAACGGAAAGTAAATTAGTAGAAATTAAAGACAATGCTGCCAGATCATTAGAGGACTATAAAGTGAAATATGGTTCTGATGCTTATGGAACAGTAGCATATATTCTAAATCTAGTACGTATTTATAGTATACCACTATGTTTCTTAGGAATTGTAATAGGTGTTATACATCAATATGTAATAGGTATTAGAAAAATGGACACATTAACAAAAGGTATGGGTTTAGTCGTAACTTTTGTCACATTATTAATTATATGCCAAATATTACCACTTGCATTTGCAGTGTTTGTAAAATTTGGAAGGGGGTAACAAATGAAAGTCTTATTTGCTGTAAGTAATGAAGAGATATCAGAATCAATCATAAAAAAATATCAAAAAATGTATAAACAGATAATTTCATATAAAAATGTTTATTACTTTAATGCAATAATAAAAGAATTACAAAAAGATAAAACTTATGATAGAATTGTAATAAGTGAAGATTTGGAAGCTTTTACACATACACAGTATGATCAAATAGATAAATTTATTTTTGAAAAATTAGATAATATAAGTGATGAGGCGTCTAATCAAAAAGGTGATGATATACCAATCATATTAATCTGTTCAGATAGAAGAACAAAATCAGAACAAATTCTAGTAAAATTATTTGGAATAGGTGTATATAATGCAATTATAGGAACAGATAGAAGTGTTGACGAGGTATGTAGATTAATAAATAGGCCACGTTCAAAGAAGGAAGCAAAGGCGTACTATAAAATTGATTCAGAAGAAGTTAATTATCAAGCAGAAAACGAAAATGATGTTAGTGAAATGGAAATTCAAAACATTTTAGCTCACTATAAAAGATTAGGAAAAAATGAAGACAAATATGTTGAAAGCTTTAATAATATAGCTGCTCAGTACAATGACACACAATTAAGAATTATTGCTAAATTTTTACCACTTAATGTAAGAGCTGTTTTAGAAGAAAAATCACCAAAATATCAAAAAGTAATGTCATTTAGTAATACTGTTTCAGATAAAATAAGAAAAACTGAAGGTACAAATAATCATGAAGGACCAAGCGAAATATTACTAAAACCTCGAGATAGAGAAAGAGTAATGTCTGGTCCAGTAGTAATACCATCAGCAGTAAATATGCAAGGAACAAAAAAGACTTCTAAAAATACAATTCGAAAAGAGCCAACGGCAGTGCCAACACCTGATTCAATCGAAGCGCCTTCAGAATATCAAGCTGCCAGAGAAGAAATAGCACCAAGTGTAAGCAACACTGATACTAGTGCTGATGAAATAATAATAGGACAAGCAAATTCATCTTCAACTATAGTTCAACCTCAGCCTCAAGAAGAACATATCCAAGAACAACCAAAAAGAAGAAGAGGCAGACCAAGAAAAAATGCAGAGCCTGAAAGTGTTGAAACAGCTACACCTGTAGCAAAAAGGAGAAGAGGCAGACCAAAAAAGAATGCAGAAGTCGAAGAGGAAGAAACCAATACGATTTTGCCAGGACTAGAGACAGAGCCAGAACCAGAAGAACCACAACCTGAGGAAGAAGAAAGTGGAATATTGCCTGGATTTGATGATGTAGAAGAAGAACCAACACAGCCACAGATGCAATCTAATGTACAACCTCAATACAATGTATATAATATGCCAGAAGAAAATGATGCAGTAGATGATAGTTATCTAAATAATGCGGACTTGTCTAGTTTAATAACGCCAGGCAAAAAAATAGTATGTTTTTTGGGGACAAGTAAAAATGGAACATCTTTTATAGTAAATAATTTAGCAGAACAACTTTCATCTATGGGAGTTAATACAGCAATACTAGATACCACTACAAATAGAAATTCTTATTATATTTATACAAAAAATGAAGAAAGTTTACGTGAAACAGCTGCTAATAGTATTGAGGGTCTATCTCAAGGAGTAGCAAATGGAATAAATGTACATAAAAATCTTACAGTATATACTTCTTTACCAAATGAAAATGAAGCAGTAAAAGAAGTAGACCATGTATTAGCAACTCTAATTAAAAACTATTCTTTAGTATTAATCGATACAGATTTTAATACGCCTAAAGGCTATTTTAAGCAAGCACAAGAAATGTATTTGGTACAAACAATGGATATATTAACTATCCAACCATTAACAGCTTTTTTGAGAGAACTAAAATCAAAAAACATTTTAGATGAACAAAAATTAAGAATAGTGCTAAACAAATATGTAAATATAAAAGGAATAAAACCTGAAACGATAATAGGTGGCATGGCATTTTATAATGATCCAGCTATGTCATTTATGACAGAACTATTTGACAAGGATTTAGTAAAATATATAGAAGTTCCTTTTGAAGAAGCAACTTACATTAGATATCTTGAAGGAGTAATTCAATGTGAAATATCTTTAAGAGGATATTCAAAAGGATTTTTGCAAGCATTGAAGAGTTTAGGAAATATGGTGTATACTCCAATGACATATTCTCCACCATCAGCAAATAATGTATCATCAAATTTTACGCCTGGGATGAATAACACATTAAATAAAATGAAAAGGAGATTTTAAAGTAAGACAAGGAGGAAGAGATTGTGATTATAATAGGTGTAGTAATCATTCTAGTTATAATAGTAATTGGACTGATAGCATATAACATAACAATACATAAAAAAATACAAAAATTCAAAAATATGAACCAAAGGATTACAAACCTATATGTTGTTCAAGATTTTATGAATGCTATAGGGGAAACATCCACAGTTGATGAAAAAATAAAAAAGATTAATGATATATTAATAGAGAGATATGACATTAAATATTCAACAATAGTAGTATTTGATGGAGCAGAATATCAAGTAAAAGCATCTAATGTAGACCCTAAGCATTGGAACACTTTACGAAACTTGCAAGACCTTGATATGTTTAAAGATAGCATACAAACAGCTACACCTAAATATGTCACTGTAAACAATGAAAATGAAAGGCTTCCATATCAAGACATGGAATTTGGAAGAGCAAAGTCAGCAATATTCTTTCCCCTTTACATTGATAATGTTTATATTGGTTATTGGATAATAGAAAGTGGAACGCCGCATGACTTTGATAACGTAGACACAACAGTGTTAGAAGTAATAAAAGAAAATATAGTTGCAGTACTAAAAACGGTAGTACATCAAAAGACACTAGAATCTATTGTTAGAAAAGACCTATTTACTGGACTAAATTCAGCAGAGTATTTGTATGGAGACGGCAAAAAAATAATAGATCAGTACACAATTTCTACAATATGTATGTTTAAAATAATAAATATTGAGCAAATCAATAAAACATGCACAAGAGAACTTGGAAATAAAGTAATAACAGTAATAAGTGACTATATAAAAGAAAATATAGCAAAAGAGTACATATTTGTAAGATACATGGGACCAAAATTTGTAATTGCTTTTTCAGGCGTAGAATCAAATGGAGTAGCAGACTTCCTCAGTGAAATAAAAGATGGAATAGAAAAAATGCAAATAGAATTAACTCCTGAAGAACGAGAAGAACAAATGCTACCAAAATTACCTAAAAAGAAAAGACAAATTGCAAATCCAAAGCTAAATTTTGTTATATCTTCATATTACAAAGGAACAGGAATAGAAGAAGTATTGAAAAAACTTGAAGAATACTTAGACAATGCTGATCCAAACGAAAGTGCAATTACAAGTATATAAAAATTGCCAAGAGGGACGTAGCAAAATGGCAAAAAATTGCCAAAAAGGTACGTCCCCAGTGGCAAAAAAGGAGGAAAAAATATGGAATTTGATAAAACAATGCATTTTGAGGTTGAAAGAGAACAAAATGCTAAATGCAAGGAAATATTAAAAGAAGTATATGAGGCTCTTGTAGAAAAGGGATATAATCCAATTAATCAAATAGTAGGGTATATTCTATCAGGAGATCCAACATATATTACAAGCCATAATGATGCAAGAAATAAAATTAGGACTATTGAAAGAGATGAGTTGCTAGAAAAGATGGTTAAAAATTATATAGGATTAGATGATGAAGAATAAAGGAATGAAAAGCTTTGAGAATATTAGGAATTGATTATGGCGAAGCCAGAGTAGGAGTGGCAATAACGGATGAATTGAATATTACGGCACAAGGATTGGAGACAATTCAAAGAAATGGCTCAGATAAAGTTGTACTAAGAAGGCTGGACGAATTGATGCAAATTTATGAGGTTGGTACAATAGTTGTTGGAATGCCATTAAATATGAATGGAACTATTTCTGAAAGGGCTAAGGTTACAGAGCAATTTGTGCATAAGTTGAAATGTAAATATAATAAGATAAAAATTGATACAATTGATGAAAGGCTTACAACTGTTGAGGCACATAGAACAATGAATTTTTTAGATGTGAATAAGCATAAAAAAAGAGATATAGTTGATACTATATCTGCAGTGTATATTTTAGAAACTTATTTGAATAAATTAAAAAATGCATTGCAAAAAAATTAAAAATAGTTTATTATATTATAAGTTAACATACAAAATTATAAAAGAAAGGAGAAAAAGAATGGAAGATAATATAGGAGGAGAAGATTTAGACAATATAATAAAATTGAATGATGAAGATGGAAATGAAGTTGAATTTGAATTTTTAGATTTAGTTGAATTAGATGGAGAAGAATATGTAGTATTATTACCAGTTACTGAAGAGGGAGACGAAGAAGAAGGAGAAGTAGTAATTCTAAAAGTTGAAGATTCAGATGATGATTCAGATGAAGAGTCTTATGTCAGCATTGATGATGAAGAAGTTCTTAATAAAGTATTCGAAATTTTCAAAGAAAAATTTAAAGATGATTTTGACTTTGTTGACTAAGGTAATGGCGGAGAAAAAATCATGAAGTTATGGTTTTTCTCCGTTTTCGCAATTTTTATTGAAAAAAATTATGGTTTTATATAAATGGAGGTAATACAAATGAAAAATTTTTCTACTTGGATGTTAGTAATTTTTATGGCCATGTTTTGGGTCCTTAGAGTAATTGTTGCAGTTTCCTATGAATTAGGTGGAAGCTTTGCGGGAATTGTACCATATAATTCAACTTTAGAGATAGTGCTATTATTTGTGGTTTTACTATGTATGATATTAGTAGTAAAAAGAAAAGTTATAGGTGGATTAATATACTTAATAGCTTACGGAATGTATTTTGGAACAAGTGCTGTAAATGGTATTATGACTATAGTAAATGGAAATATTGATTTGGTGGCATCTGCAGGTGGAAGCACATATTTGAATCTTTTACTATCAATAGTGGGCTTAATCTTACCAATTGCTGTAGTATTAGATTTGCTACTTGACAAAAATAGAAAATTAAATCCAAAAGATAAGAAGACAGACTGGTTTTACACAAATGAAGCTTATGATAGAAAATTAGATGATAGAGCAGACAAAAACAATTATAGGACTTTATAATATAAATGAAAAGGAAGGAATGGATTTTAAAATGGACATCAATTGGTACCCTGGCCACATGGCCAAAACACGAAGACAAATAACTGAAGACCTAAAATTAGTAGATATAGTAATAGAGTTGCTAGATGCAAGAATCCCAAAATCTAGCCAAAATCCGGATATTGCTAATATTACAAAAGGAAAGCAAAAACTAATTGTCTTAAATAAATGTGACTTGGCAGATGAATTCCAAAATAAATTGTGGGTAAATTACTTTGAAAACCAGGGAATACCTGCAGTTTTAACAGATGCAAACTCTGGAAAAGGAATAGATAAATGCATAAAAAAAATAGAAGAAATCATGGAAGAAAAAATGGAGCAACAAGCACAAAAAGGCAGAACAGGAAGAAAAATAAGGGCAATGATTGTGGGAATACCAAATGTAGGCAAATCTTCTTTAATAAACAGAATTGCAAAAAAATCTACTGCAGAAGTGGCTAATAGGCCAGGAGTAACAAGGCAAAAGCAATGGATACATATAAATGATAAAATCGAGTTATTAGATACACCTGGTGTATTGTGGCCAAAGTTTGAAAGTGAAGAAGTCGCTTTACATTTAGCTTTTACTGGAAGCATTAAAGACACAATCCTAGAACCAATAGAAATTGCATATCACTTGACAAAATATTTGTTAGATAATTATATGGATAATCTATGCAATAGATATAACTTGGAAAAAGAACAAGTAAAAGAAATATTAAAACGTAATGAGCCTGAAAATGAAAACATATATCAAGTAATGCTAGATATTGGAAAAAAGAGAGGTTGCATGATTTCAGGAGGAAATATTGATGAACAAAGAACTGCTAATATTATATTAGATGATTTCAGAAGTGGAAAGCTGGGCAGAATTACTTTGGAGAAGCAAAAATAGGAGGAACAACTAAATATATGGAAATAGATGAACTAATAAAATTTGACAGAACAGAAGAAGAAGTGAACTTGCTTTCACCACTGACGTGGGCATACATTGGCGATTGCGTTTATGAATTATATATTAGAACTAAATTAGTAAATGAAACAAATTTAAAGCCACATAACTTACATATTGAAGCAACTAAATATGTAAAGGCAAAAAGCCAAGCGGAACATTTAGAAAAAATAATGGATAAACTAACTGAAGAGGAGAAAGACATAGTAAGAAGAGGAAGAAATACAAAAAATCATCATTTACCTAAAAACTCAACTGTTGGTGAATACTCTCATGCGACCGCCTTTGAAGCACTAATAGGATATTTATTTTTAACAAAAAAATATTCAAGATTAAAAGAAATATTGGGGTTTGATATTGACTTAGAGGCAAAAAAATGATATATATATAATTATGAAAAAAATGGCCCCTTGGTCAAGCGGTTAAGACGCCACCCTCTCAAGGTGGAATCATGGGTTCGATTCCCGTAGGGGTCACCAAAAGCAGAAATCTATGTATTGCTTGATATGAGCTAAATACATAGATTTTTATTTTTAAAATGGTGATTTTGCTTAATAAAATTCAAAAAAATGTAAAAAATAACAGAAGATAGGAGTGGTGCAGAATTGGAAAAAAATAATTGGTTTAATGAAAGTGTTGAAGAAGTTGAAAAAGAATTGCATACAAATATAAATAATGGCCTTTCGAATGAAGAAGTTCAAAAGCGAAGAGAAAAATATGGCTTAAATGAATTGCAGCAGAAAAAGAAAAAGAGCCTATTAAAAAGATTTATAGACCAATTTAAAGATTTTTCTATTATTATATTAATAATAGCAGCCATAGTTTCTGGCTTTGTGGGTGTGGCTCAAGGAGAAGGAATAACAGATACAATAATAATTTTAATTGTTGTTATTGTTAATGCAATAATAGGAGTTACACAAGAGTCTAAGGCGGAGAAATCGCTTGAGGCATTGCAGAAACTTACAGACCATGCATCAAAAGTTGTAAGAGATGGAGAAGTAAAAGTAGTACCTGCAAAAGAATTGGTCCCTGGAGATATTGTTGTGCTAGATACAGGAGATTATATACCAGCGGATTTAAGAATAATAGAAGCAGTAAATTTACAGTCACAGGAATCTTCACTTACAGGTGAATCAGTTCCAGTAGAAAAAATTTCGAAAAAAATTGATGGAGAAGATGTTGGCATTGGAGATAGAATAAATATGCTATTTTCTTCTAGCTTAGTGACTTATGGTAGAGGAAAAGGCATTGTTGTTGAAACAGGAATGACAACAGAAGTAGGAAAAATTGCAGGAATGCTTAATAATACAACAGAGCAAGAAACACCATTGCAGAAAAAGCTTAATAAATTAGGAAAAACATTAGGTATTGCCGCAATAATAATTTGTGTGGTTATATTTATTATAGGATTAATTCAAGGAAAAGAGCCAATACAAATGTTTATGACTGCTGTAAGCTTGGCAGTTGCTGCTATTCCAGAAGGTTTAGTTGCAGTATCAACAATAGTTTTAGCAATTGGTGTGCAAAAAATGGTTAAGAAAAATGCAATTGTAAAAAGGCTTCCTGCGGTTGAAACTTTGGGTAGTGCAACAGTTATTTGCTCAGATAAAACAGGAACATTGACTCAAAATAAAATGACTGTAGAAAAAATATTCATCAATGGTGAAATACAAGACATTTCAAATATGTCAGACAAAGTAGACAATGATTTGAAACAATTAGTTTATGCAAATATGCTTTGCAATGATACAAAAATTGCAAAAGATGGAACTTTAACAGGAGACCCAACAGAAACAGCATTAGTAGACATGGCTTTTAAATTAGGTTTTGATGGAGCAATTTACGATAATGCCCCACGTTTGAACGAAATTCCATTTGATTCAGACAGAAAATTAATGACAACATTAAACGAAAATAATAATAAATATATCATATATACAAAAGGTGGAGTAGATGAATTATTAAAAAGATGTAAAAACTACTTGTATAAAGGCGAGATTAAAACAGACTTGGAAAATTATGCAAATATAATAAGAGAAAAAAATGAAGAAATGGCTAAAAATGCATTAAGAGTTTTGGCCTGTGCATATAAAGAAATTCCAGAAATACCAACTGATGAAGAGATGCAAAACGAAGAAAGTAATTTGACTTTTATAGGGCTAGTTGGTATGATTGATCCACCAAGGGAAGAAGCTAAAAAAGCTGTGGAAAAATGTAAAACGGCAGGAATAAAAACTGTTATGATTACTGGCGACCACAAAATTACAGCAACAGCAATTGCAAAACAATTAGGAATACTAGAAAATGAAGATGAAGCAATAACAGGTTTAGAGCTAGAAAAAATGTCAGATGAAGAATTAGAAAAAAATGTAAGAAAATATTCTGTATATGCCAGAGTTTCACCAGAGCATAAAGTTCGAATAGTAAGGGCTTGGCAGAAAAATGGCGAAATAGTAGCTATGACAGGTGATGGAGTAAATGATAGTCCAGCATTAAAAACTGCAGATATAGGTTGTGCAATGGGCGTAGTTGGTACAGATGTCGCAAAAGAAGCAGCTGATGTAATTTTAACAGATGATAATTTTGCAACGATAGTCTCTGCTGTAGAAGAAGGAAGACGTATATATGACAATATATTAAAGGTTATACAATTTTTACTATCAAGTAATATTGGAGAAGTAGTTGTATTATTCCTAGCTACAGTATTTACACCATTATTTGCAAACTGGTTTGGAATTACAGATATTGGACATTTAGAAATTTTATTACCAATCCACATTTTATGGGTAAACTTAGTTACAGACTCATTGCCAGCATTAGCATTGGCATTTGACCCGGCAAATAAAGACATAATGAGAAGAAAACCAACAAAGCCAGGTAAGGGAGTATTTACAAAAGGTATGACATGGCGAGTAATATATCAAGGTGTAATGATTGGGTTACTTACATTAGCAGCATTTATGATTGGTTTAGCTACAACAACAGAACCAATAGATGGATTAACATTAGATGAATCTAAAATAGAAGTTGGTCAAACAATGGCATTTATAACACTTGCATTTTCTGAATTAGTTCATGTATTCAATGTAAGAGACAACAAGAAATCATTATTTAAAACAAAAGTATTTAATAATACAAAATTAATTTGGGCAATACTGGGTTCTGCAGCACTAATGGCTATAATACTTGCTATACCACCATTAAGGCATGCATTTAGCATTCCACTATTACCAACAACTAATATTATTGAATTAGTATGCTTAGTGTTAGCGCCAATTGTCATAGTAGAAATATTTAAATTGCTTAAAATTAACACAACGAAAGAAGAATAATAAATAAATAAGGGGAGTGATTAAAATGAACGGAAAATTTTTTGTAACAACACCAATATACTATCCAAGCGGTAAATTTCATATAGGAACAGCCTACACCACAGTTTTAGCAGATAGTATAAAAAGATATCATCAATTAAAAGGCGAAGACACATACTTATTAACAGGAACAGATGAACATGGACAAAAAATTGAAAATAAGGCAGAAGAAACAGGAGAAACTCCACAAGAGTATGTTGATAGAATGGCAAAAATGGCAAAAGAATTATGGGCTAAAATGGAAATTAACTATGATGACTTTATAAGAACAACAGAAGAAAGACATACAAAAATAGTTCAAAAAATTTTTGATAGATTTATGGAACAAGGAGATATATATAAAGGAGAATATGAAGGCTGGTACTGCATCCCTTGCGAGACTTACTTTACAGAATCTCAGCTAGTTGATGGCAAATGCCCAGACTGCGGAAGAGAAGTAAAAAAGATGAAAGAAGAAGCATATTTTTTTAAAATGTCTAAATATGCAGATAGGCTACTAAAATATTATGAAGAACATCCAGACTTCATAAAGCCAGAATATAGGAAGAATGAAATGATAAACAACTTTATAAAGCCTGGACTAGAAGATTTGTGCGTAACAAGAACATCTTTTGACTGGGGAATAAAAGTTCCAAAAGATCCAAAACATGTAGTATATGTTTGGCTAGATGCATTGACTAACTATATCACAGCTTTAGGATATCTATCAGATGATGATAGATTATTTAAAAAATATTGGCCAGCAGATTTACAAATAATTGGTAAAGATATAGCAAGATTTCACTTAATATATTGGCCTATATTCTTAATGGCATTAGATTTGCCAATTCCTAAAACCATTCTTGTGCATAATTGGATTGTAATGAAAGATGGAAAAATGAGCAAATCTAAAGGAAATGTAATATATCCAGAAGAACTAATAGATAGATATGGATTAGATCCAGTAAAATACTTCCTTTTAAGAGAGATGCCAGTAAATCAAGATGGGCTATTTTCACCAGAGGCATTTGTAGAAAGATATAATTTTGACTTATGCAATGACTTGAGCAATTTGGTAAATAGAACAGTATCAATGGTAAATAAATATTTCGATGGAAAAGTTCCAGAATATAATGGCACACCAAATGAAGCAGACAAAGAACTAGAACAATATGCCTTAAAACAAATAGATGCTTTTGATGAAAAATGGAATAACTACGAAACTGCTAACAGTATCCAAGAAATATGGAACCTAATAGCAAGAACAAACAAATATATAGATGAAACAATGCCATGGAAATTAGCAAAAGAAGAAGAAACAGAAAAGCTAGCATCATGCATGTATCATTTAATTGAAAACTTAAGAAAAATAGCTATTTTAATAAGCCCATTTATGAATGATACAGCACAAAATATTTTTGAACAAATAGGAATTAAAGAAAATGACTTAAAGGTATGGAAAAATTTAAAAGAATATGATAGAATATGCAATGTAAAAGTTATAGAAAAGGGAAATCCAATATTTATGAGACTTGATACAAAAGAAGAAATTGAATATATAAAAAGTATTATGAAATAAAAAAATAGTAATAAAATAAAGGCTATAAAATACTTTGAGAACATTATATTTATTTTGTAATTGCTTAAAGTAAGAAGTTATTAAAAAGTTTAGCTTTTAATAACTTCTTATTTATAGAGAAAAACTCACAAAAAATTTGTATAATAGAGGAAAAAAATGAAAAAATTTGAGAAAGACGAAAAAGACATATACAAAATAGATACTAAGGACAAGCTAGACTTAAAAAGAGTGTTATTAACTATATTAGCAATTGTAGTAATAATATTAGTAATTATAGCTATAGTAATTGCGATTACAAATGCTATTAAAAATAGACAAAAAGAAAAACAGCAAGTACAAGAAGCATATTCACAGGTAATAGAAACAAATAAAAATGAACAGCTAGAACGAGAAGAAGAAAAGAAAAAGCAGGAAGAAGAACAAGCAAAAAAAGAAAAATTACCACAACTTACTGAAATAGGCAAAGAAAATATAACACATATATATAGCTCAGACAAAAAAAGGGCATTTCTTACGTTTGATGATGGGCCATCTTCTCAAACGGAGTCAATTTTAAATATATTGAAAGAACAAAACATAAAAGCAACATTCTTTGTTTTAGGCTCACGAGTAGAAGCAATGCCGGAAATGGTAAAAAAAATTTATGACGAAGGTCATTATATAGCAAACCATGGATATTCACACAAATACAGTGAGATTTATGCATCACCACAATCAGTATTAGATGAATACACAAGATGCAATGATGCTGTTAGAAATGCAATAGGTGAACCAGAGTATAATTCGCATCTGTTTAGATTCCCTGGTGGTTTAGCCGGTGGAAGCTATGCTGAGATAAAGCAACAAGCAAAAGAATTATTGAACCAAAATGATATCGTAAATGTAGATTGGAACGCTTTAAATGGTGATACAGAAATACAGAAACCAACTATAGAATTTGAATTACAGCGAATAAAAGAAACGACTGAAAACAAAAATAGTGTTGTAATATTAATGCATGATACGCCCGCTAAACATGTTACGGTAGAAGCATTGCCACAAATTATACAATATTTGAAAGAACAAGGATATGAATTTGATAATTTTTATAGTATTATAGAATAGTGTTGAAATAGTTAAGAGGAGGAGATAGTGTTGCCTAAAAAAGTAAAAGGAAAGGGTACAACAGACAAAACAACTGATATAGAAAAAAAATTAGAATATTTGGGCTTGGACTTAGATAATATTCCAGAAGAAATTACAGATTTTGAACCACTTGAATTTAGAATTCCAAAAGTGTATGACGAAAAGCAATATAAACAGTACAGGTACATACCTATTAGTGATATAGAAATTTTATTGTCTCCAACTAATAGATTAGATGAAATTGAGGACAAATACAGGAAAGCTAGCCCATTAGCAGATTATTTGGATAGCAAAAGTGAAAAAAATGCTATGAAATATAATACATTTTTAAGAATGCTAAAAGAACTTAGAATAGAAGATGTAGAAAAAGTACAGGAAGAACAGGCAAACCTAAATAGATTGATACCATTTAAAGTAAAATATGAAGGTAATTATTTATGGCAAATATACTATTCTGAAAATACGGACAGATATTTTATGCTTGTACCAACAGGAGAAGCGGATTATTCAACATTTTTCTTTTTACTAAAAGAAAAACTAAATGGTATAAAAGCAGGAAAAGTATTTGTACCAATTAGAAATGTAGAATATAGCAATAAATACTTAAAAAGATCAGAATTTGAAGAAATAGAAAATTACTTGGTTTTATTTACAAATAATTGGCCATTAATTTATGAGGTATATGATAAAAACAAAAATTTAAGCATTAGGATTGTTGGAGAAACAGAGGTATATGGCAAAGTAAAAAGTCAATATAGAATCAAATTAAAAGATCAAGAAGAAGCAATTAAATTTTATAAAGTATTAAAAGCAATGTTCGTATTACAAACAGAGTTGCCAAATTACTTTAAATTTAGGACAGATATTGCTAAAAATGGTTCAATAGATTTCTATATTGAAGACAGAAAAATAGAATACAAAGACATTGCAGACTGGATTAAAGAAGAATATAAAGTTGGAATTCAAAAAATACAAGAAGCAAATGAATTAATGGAAACTAACACAAAAAAATTGCAAGATTTAAAAGCAGAAGTATCTGCGCAAGAAATTGAATACTTAGCTAAAGAAAAACAAATATCAACATTCTTGGAATGTAAAAAAACATTTTTTGGCAAATTCAAGTACTATTTTAAATATAGCAAAAAAGGTAACAAATCTAAAAACTTAAAGCAACAAGTAGTTATGAAAAAAAATAAAAAAGATGAGAATGACGAAGAAGAGCTAACAGCAAAAAACACTACTCAAGATATCACTGTAATAGAAGACACAAAATCTAATTATACAATAGAAGAATTAATAGATGAGTACAAAGAATATGAAACTGAAGAAAGTAAACTAAAAGACTTATTAATGGATATAAATGCACTAAAATTAAAAAAGAAAAATATGCAAAAAAAGATAGAAAATGCAACTAACTTTATAAACGAGATAGATAGTCATAAAAAGAGTATATTTGAATTTTGGCGATATAGTAATAAAGACGAAATGAGTTCATTGCCAGAAGGAGAAGAAGAAGAAATAAATATAATTAAAAAAATAACAAAAGTTTTTGACTATGAAAATGATTTAGAAAAGTTCGGAAAAGCAATGGATAAGTTGCAAAGAAAAGCACTTTCAAAAGACGAAACAGATAGTGTATTTATAGCATCTACAAATGTTTTGCCAATACTAAATAAGGTAAAAAATAATGAAGTCTTGCCAAAAGAAATAGAAACTAATTTAAAAGAATTGAAAAAAGAGGCAATAGATAGCAAATTATATTTGGCAGATGATTTTGACATCTTTGGTGGAATGACTAGAGATTTCGCAAGGGTATCTGAGATTAATAATCAACAACATCGTGAAGTGAAGAAAGACAAATATACAATTTTAGATATAAATAAAAATACGAAATCAATAGGCTATAAGTTAACATTAGAAAAAATTTGCGAAAATATAAAAAAAGCGTTAGAAAAAGTACAGATAACAGATGATTTACCAGTATATATGGCTATTAATGGCGGTAAAATATCTAAACAAGATTTTAATGTTTTTAATATAAATCCTGAAAAAGAAATTGCCCAAGCAGTAAAGGGTGAAAAAAACCGAATAAATTTGTATAAAATAAACTTAAAAAGAGGAGTTAACGCAATAAGCTTTACAAATTGTATTTTCTATGATAATCAAAATAAAACTTTGCCATTAGGCCAAGACTTATCAACTAATATTTTAGTAGATATATCTAAGCTAAAGCTTAAATTAATTTCTAAAACTAACTTTAAAATGATACACTATGAAGAAGAAAACAATGATTTTTCAAAAATAGCTTT
>CALXJQ010000028.1 GCA_944388665.1 uncultured Clostridia bacterium | reverse complement strand
CTAATTCAGTACGTATTTCACAACCTCAAACACAGCCTCCAAGACCAACTCAGATACAAGCACAAACGCCAACTCAGGCAGAGCCTCAGAATCTTACTAAAAGAAAAAAGGTTTTAAGACTTCTAAAACGTACTGGAAATGCTATAGGTACTGGAATGAGGTATAAAGGAAGAAATATAAAGGAGAATTTCCGTAATAATATGAAGAACAATTTGAATTTGGCTAAAGCTTCTCCACGACTAGCAATGAAAGGATTTGCTACAGTTGGTCTTGCCGGCCTTGCTGGAGTAGTTGGTACTGCAGCAGCAGTTGCTTCTGGTGATGCGGGTAATGTTCTACAATGGGGAGGCGGAGCCACTGTTGCAGGAGCTGCTGCCGGTTCAGCCTTAATAAGTGGAAGACCACGTCAACCAAATGAAATAGGCGAGGCAATGACTAAAGAACTGTATGGAGGAGAAGAAGCATATAGTAGAAAGCAGGCCCAAAGAAGAGAAAAACAATTTAAAAATGATGCTAAAAATAGATTAGGAAAATATTTAACAAAAGAAGAAATTGATGCATTATATAAGTCAAATGAATATCAAGACGGAAATGGAAACACATTAGTAGGACCAAGCGAGATAGATCAAATATTAGAAAAAGGTGACATTACGGATATTAAAGATATTGCTACAATACATAAGCTAGTTGAAGATGGTACTGCAAATAATATAGACCATGCAATAGCAATTAGTAAAGATTCAACAAGAAAGGGTGACTATACGAAGTTAAGTAGAAAGTCTATTAATGAATGGAATGATACTACAAGTGCTGAGTTCCAGAATAGAGGTTACAATAAAGAGGATTCTGATCAAATGGCTAAAAGTCAAGAGAGACTTTGGGAGAAATATTATAAAGTCAGAAATAAATTATAAAATTAAAGAGCTATATGATTATAAATTTAATAAGAGCCTATACAAAAGAGCAATGATTTATAATTATATGGCTTTTTGTAGAATATGGGGGAAAATTTATGCATAAATTAAAGCATTGGTTTAATCAAAATAGAGCTACTTTTTGGAAAATAGTTCTTGTAATTGTAATATTTATAGGATTAGTGCAACTTATGAATTTTTTAGTTAAAAATTCTAGCAATAATCAATTAAATATAGCTATGCAAAATATTGCTAATACTACTAATACAGAAAATAATTCTGTAAATGAGAATTTAACAACATCTGCTTCAGATACAACTCAAAATTCATTGGATAATGAAAGGTCTCAAGTAACAGGAGATTTGTTAACTGGAGAGCAAATTTCAAACGCAAAAATAATAGATGATTTCTATAATTATTGCAATACACAAGATGTAGAAAGTGCTTACAATTTATTAACAGATGAATGTAAAGAAGAAATGTACCCTTCAATAGATAATTTTAGAGACAGTTATTATAATGAGCTTTTTTCAAATGGACAAAGAAAAATAAGTATAGAGAACTGGATAAATAATACTTATAAAGTCACTATTATGGACGATTATTTGTCTACGGGAAAGTATAGTAAAGAAAATAATGTTCAAGACTATGTTACTATAGTGCAAAAAGGTGATGACTATAAATTAAATATTAATAATTATATAGGTAGAACGGACATAAATGCTTCAAAAGAAACTGATAATGTAGAGGTGGCTGTTTTACAGGAAAATAGCTATATGGATTACCAATCTTACAAAATCCAAATTACTAATAATACAACACATGTAATACTTTTAGATGACGGTCTTACAACTAGTGGAATGTATATTGAAGATCAAAATGGAATTGATTATGATGCTTATGTTCAGGAAATTAATGAGGATAGCCTAAAGATAAATCCAGGAGAACAAAGGGTGCTAACAATAAGATATTATAGCAAGTATAGCTCAGAAAAAACAATAACAAAATTGGTATTTTCAAGGGTGGCTATGAATTATTATACATATAATAATCTTATAAATAAAGAAGACTATAATGATTATAGTTATTTAGATGTAGATTTTAATTAAATTATAGGAGAAGAAGAAATGGATGATGAGAACTTTAAAGGACTAAAAAAAGTAGCAGGGGTAGTTATTAAAACTGCGGCAGTCCCAATAATTATAATAGCAGTTATAGTAGTTATTGTTATAATAGTGTTAGCTAGTTCTGTTTATGTTGTAAAAAAGGATGATGGAACATATAAGGAAGACGACTGGGCGAATACACAGTTTGTAGTAAGACAGAGTGCAAATAATGCTACTATTAGTGATGACGGAAAGATAAATGGAAGTATGTCAGCACAAGAGATGTGGGATAAATTGTTAGAAGAAGGTGGAAATGTAGAACAATATTTAAGTGGACCTTCTTCATTAAAAAAACTTATGGATGCAGAGCTTATTACGCAATATATGGATACAAGGCCGAATCCAGATGAACCAATAGATTGGGATGCAATTAATAAAGATGTTGATTCTACAGAAATACAAGGTATAATAAAAGCTAAAAGGGCTTTACCGGATGGAACTAAAGTAACAATGAGTTATGTAAGCCCGGAAGAATTTCAATCATATATAGATGAATATAATAGTACAGGTTCAGAAGCCGCAAGACAGGCAGCTATAACGCATTTTACATTAGTTCAAACAACGACTGGTGGAGGAACTAGTGGTGGACAAGCAGCAGGTGATGTATCTGGAGAGGTTTTGACTACTGATGGAAAAATAACAGTGTATAATGGTGATGGTTCTGCTATGGAAGGCGGAAAATACAACAGTTTTGGTCAAATATTAGAAGATGGAATGTGTGCAGTAAAAGATGGGTATATACCAGCCCACAGTGTTATATATATACAAACAACGTCAGAAGGAGAAGGTTCTCATGCAAATGGAAGATATTACTATGTATGTGATACAGGTGGAGGCTTAGAAGATGGACAAGTTGATATTTATGCAAATGTGACTCAAGAACAGATGAATGCAGCTCCTTATGGGACATACAATGGTGCAAAGATTACATTAGTAGAAGAAGGGGTTAGTTGGGAAGATTACCAAACTAAATATTATAATAATACTAATACTCCAACTCAACAAGAGGATGATGAAGATGAGGATGATGATACTCAGTCTGATGAGGAAACTGTACAGACTAAATATGTTATGAAGGTTGCAACATGGACAGAAACAGAGGATAAACAAGAGAGTACAGACCCTAATGTTGCTTCTTATGATAATTTTACTTATAATATGACTACTACATTGGTGGATTATCAAAATGCAGTTAAGGGATATACTATGCCATTTGATTATTTATGGGATTTTATTGTCTTAACTGAAGATGAGGAATTTGCTTTAGATATAGCCGACTTAGTGCAAAATAGTCAAATTGAAATTACTGTTTTTGATAATTTATCGATTAATACAAGTGTAGTTGAAAGGCATTATCAGATTCAACAACAAGCCCCACATGAATCATCTGATGCAGTTGGAACTGTTAGATGGGAAACTGTTGATGTAATGACTAGACATACTACAATAAAGAGACAAAATACTATTGATGTTGAGTTAACTAGAGCTAATGTATGGATTGTTGATTATAGTAGAGAGTTTAAATATACAGTGCCGGAAGAGACTTCAACAACAACAACTTCTGGAGATACAACAATAACGACGACTTTACAAGAATATAAATATGTAGGATCTCCTGCCAAAATAGTAGAAAAGACCGATCCAAATTCGGAAGAGCCTAATTTTGTTACAATATTGAAAGGCAATTCTCATGCTTCAAGTACTATACAGTCTTCGACATTAATGTTGTTTGACTTTTTATCAGGAAATGATACAACAGCGGATATGATTGACCTTACTAAATATTTGTTATATAAAGCATATAATCATAATTATGGAGTAACTGAGTTTGACTTTAGTGTATTTAATCCTGGAGACTTCCAAGTAATTGGAGCTAATAGTGGAATTTATGGAAATACTATTCAAGAAAAAGTATGGTTTGCATTACGTGCACAAGGTTATAGTGAATATGCAACAGCAGGTGTTATGGGAAATATTGAAGCAGAATCTCGTTTCAATACGTCAGTAATAGAAGGTGGTTCTGGCGTAGGAGCAGGATTGTGTCAATGGTCTAATGAAAGGAGAACGGCCCTAGAAAATTATGCTGCATCAAAAGGGACAACATGGGAAGATGTAAATACTCAAATAGAATTCTTAATAGCAGAGTTAACAATTGGTGGAGGGGCTAATGGATATGCATCTTGTCAATTGATGTCCAATAATGGATATTCACCAGATGATTGGAAAAATGCAACTTCACCAGAAGAAGCAGCAATAGCATTCTGTTGGATATTTGAGAGACCAGGCGTTCCAAGGATGGATGTAAGAACAGAAGCGGCTGTAAAATATTATAATGAATTCCATGGAAGGACAGCTCCTACAGGAGGAAGTGCTCAACCCGATACTGGTGATGGATATAATCAGACTTTTACATCTTCATCTGGAAGAACTTATAGAGAATATAAACAATTTTTAGGCTCTTATGCCGATAAGAATTATGAGTATTTTGGTGAGACAATGTCATCTTCTGGATGCTCAATAACAGCTGTAGCAGTTATAACTTCAGGTTATAATAATAATCAGACACCAGAGACATTAAGAACTGTTGCAAGTCCATATATGCCTAATTTGTTAAACCAAGGTGGAGCACAATGCTCAGGATATCAAGCTCCTAATAGAGCTAAGTTAACATCAGGAAAACCAGCTTTAGTACAAATATCTGGAACATTGGTAACAGAGAGAGGAAGCAAATATTATGGCGGTCACTTTATAGCTATATTAGATGCAAGAAATGGCAATGAAGTTTATGTTTCAGATGTTGGTGCAAGTGATGCTAAGTCAGGTGGTTGGACAAATGTCGATAATATCATGAATATAGCTAAGCAAGTTGCTTATGTTGAAAATGAATAATAAGGAGCAATGTTGTTATGAAAAATAGAAAGATTATAATTATTATATTAATTATTGTAGTAGCTTTAATAATAGCTACTGCAATAGCTCTACATTATGTGAATACTGGAAGTGATGAAGAAAACACAATAACAGATAATACCTATGATATGGATAGAAACGAGACTGAACTAGGAATAAGGGAATTTCCTGAAGAGAAGGTTAATGAAATTACTGAGGCAGAGTGGTTACAATTAAGGCAATGTGCAAACGAATATTTTAGTGTAATAAATAAAAATAATTCAGCTTATTTCGGTAGGGATGCTGATAATAATTATGTAAAAGTAATAGATGATAATACAATAAAAAATAATATATATTCATTATTAAGCAAAAATTATATAACTGAAAATGGAATAACTATTGATAATGTTTATGATTTTGTAGATGATATTAATTCTATGCAAACATATTATGTTTTAAATGTAACAAAGTATGTAAATACTAATACTAATCAGTATGTTGTAGATGGATTTTTAACTCAGGACAATAATAATACATTTAATGGAGAGAAAATTTTGATAATTAATTTTGATCCTGCAAATGAATTATATTCAATAGAGCCAGTAAATGATGTGCAAAATATTGATGAGGTCGAGCCGGTAGATGTTACTATAGATAAGGCTGATAATAATGAAATTCCAAGTGTTTTAGCAAATCAAGAAAGTATGGCAATAGAACTATTTAATACATGGAAGGCTATGGAATTAGCATATCCTGAAAAGGCTTATGATTATTTGGATGACAATTATAGAGAAAAGAGATTTGGCGATTTAGAAGGATTTGAAACTTATATAGATACTCAAAGAGATGATATATCTAAGCTAAGTGCAGCTAAGTATTTAGTAAATGACGAAGGCGATTATACACAGTATGTTTGCCAAGATAGATATCAAAATTTATATATTTTTAATATAAATGATTTGGGTGATTATACTGTTGAATTGGATACATATACAGTTCCTACAGATACATTTATAAATGAATATAATAGCTCAAATGATGAGAACAGAGTAATGCTACAAATTGATGTATTTAGACAAATGATTAATAATTACGACTTTGAGGCAGCTTATAATTTATTAGATAGCCAGTTTAAGCAAAGTAATTTTAGTACAGAAGAAGACTTTGAAAATTATGTTAGACAACATACATTTAGGTATAATGCTGTAGACTTTGGAGAGATAGATAAAGCTGGAGATGTGTATACATGTAAGGCTGTATTTACTGATTTAAGTGAAGGGACTTATGAAGATGAAACTAAGAATGGAGTAACGCAGTATGAATGGAATTTTGTTATAAAGCTTGAGGATGCGGAAAACTTTGTGTTATCTTTTGATATAAGTCAATAATCGAATTGTGTGAAAGGAGCTTTTTATGATTGAAATTAAAAATGTATCGAAATCGTATAAAAGAGGTCAGAAAGTTATTGATAATATGAATTTGACTGTGAATGATGGTGAAATATTAGGTTTTTTAGGTCCTAATGGCGCGGGCAAAACAACAGTTATAAAAATGATGACAGGAATACTAGAAATAGACGATGGAGATATTTTAATAGATGGAGAAAGTATACAAAAAGATTCGTATAAGGCCAAAAAAAATATCGGGCTGGTGCCAGACAGCCCAGATATGTTTTTGGGTTTGAAAGGAATTGAATATTTGAATTTTATTGGTGACATATATAAAGTCGATAAAGAAGAAAGGACAAGAATAATACAGGACTTAGCTAAAAAATTTGATATGCAAGATGCACTTTTACAAAAAATAGAGAGTTATTCTCATGGAATGAGACAAAAAATAGTTATAATGGGTGTTTTGTTGCATAACCCTAAAAATTGGATATTAGATGAGCCAATTACTGGCTTAGACCCTAAAGCAATATATGATTTAAAAATAATAATGAAAGAGCATGCATCAAAAAGTAATGTAGTATTTTTTTCAACTCATATATTAGAAGTGGCAGAAAATTTATGCGATAGGGTGGCTATTATAAATAAAGGGAAGATATTATTTGTAGGCACTTTAGAACAATTGCAAAAAAGGATGAAAGAGGAAAGTTCATTAGAAGAATTGTTTATGGAGATAGTTAATGATGATTAAGAATGTAATATTATTGACCAAAGTATCAACTAAAAACCTTTTAGAAAGTATGAATTTAATAAGTAAATCAACTGGAAAATTTAATAAAAAGTCTACATATTTTTGGCTTTTGATAATTGTTATGGTTGCAATTGGTATTTTAAGTAATTATATATTAAGCTTTTTACAACAATATGGTCAAACAGGGATATTTCTGGATGTAATATTTGCAATGTTATTATTGATAATGTTTATGCAATCCATAATTTTAAGTATAAATGTGTTTTACTTTTCTAAAGATATTGAATATTTTTTGCCATTACCACTAAGACCGATGGAGCTTATGCTTTCAAAGTTTAATACGATTATGTTAGTTTTGTATGGCTCAGAGGCAATTTTTGCGCTTATACCTCTTTGTTTGTATGGAACGACTATTAATTTAGGAATAATTTATTATCCGTTATTATTAATTGCTTTACTACTATTACCAATATTGCCAACTCTCATAGTCAGTGTATTAAGTTTATTTTTAATGCAGATTATGAAGTTTATCAAAAACAAAAATGTATTCCAGATTTTGATTACATTATTGTTTATTGTTATTATTGTAGTTGCGGAAATATTTTATATTAAAGCAGTTATAGAAATGCCAAATGATAATGAGATGAATGAAGAGATGCTTGTAAATATGCAGAATGTGGCTAAAAAAATAAATTCAAGTTTCCTAGTAGTTAATCCATTGATTTCAGTATTGAAAGACCAAAATATTTGGCTTAATTTAATAAAAGTTATTGGCATTTATGCAATTGGATTTATAATTTTATTTTTTATTGGTAGTAAGCTTTATATTAAGGGTGTCTTTAAAGCAACTCAGTATAGCAAAAAAAAGGTTAGCAAAAAAATTGATATACAGAGTAGTGTAAAAATTACTAGTCCTAAGGTAGCATATTTGAAAAATGAGTTTAGGGGCCTATTTAGGAGTCCAATATTTTTTATGCAAGGTATTTTTCCTGTATGTATGACAATGATTGCATTAGTATTTGTAATAGTCTTTTTCAAATTTAATGTTATAGATAAAAGTCAAGAATTAGTACAGTCATTTTCAGAGCTTAAGCTGAATGGTGAAGGTGCAAGTCTTATATTAATTGCATGCCAAATATTTTTCTCCTTTATCAATATATCTATTACCTCAATTTCAAGACAGGGGAAAAATGCTGTTTTCATGAAATATATACCAGTAAATTTGTATACGCAGTTTTTATTAAAAAATGTGCCTCAAATTACATTTAGTACAGTTTTTGCTATAATCATTATTTTAATGGCAAAATTATTATTTCCTGCAATACAGTTATTAGATATGCTAATATTATTTGTAATTAGTATGATAATTGGCGTTTTAAATAGTTTTTTAATGATGATTGTTGATATAAAGAGACCAAATTTGGATTGGAATGCGGAAATTGAAGTTATTAAACAAAATGAAAATAAACTATTTCAATATGTATGGTCAATAGTAACTGTTGTAATTTTAATGTATACAAAGAATTTATTTGCTGATAATTTTAATTTATATATAGCTTATCTAGTTTTATTTACTATCTTTACGATTTTATTGATTTTAGTAAATGTATATGTAAAAAAACAAATAGATAAAAATAAATTGTTTAATAAAATAGGGTTATAAGAAAAACTTGCTAATTTTTTTAAATTATTAGCAAGTTTTTATGAAAATATATTTTCTATAATTTGAGCAATTATTTGTACTCCTGGTATGTTAAATAATAGATTTCTAAAAGCTGGAATTTGCCATAGTATTACAAAAACTAATATTGTTAGTGCCAGTGCAATAATATTTTTCACATAATCTTTAAAGCTTTTTTTATACCTTATTTTATATCCTCTGTTTTTTAAATCCTGAATATAGGCATCGTGGTAGGCTTTTTGCCTAGCTCTTTCGAGCTCATCGTAGTATTTTTTTACTGCATCATCATTTTGTAAGTTTTTCATTTTAGTGTATGAATTGTAAGCATTGCTAGAATTGCTTTTTGAAGTTTGATTAGAGTTTCTAAGTTCCTCTTGAATGTGGTAAAGCTGATTTTTTAATGCAGCGTTTTCGTTATTTATCTCGTTGAAGCTTTCTTCAGAAATTTCAGAGTTTTCTAATGTTTGGTCGTAATTTGCTCTTTTTACTGGGTTTGAAAGAACATCGTAAGCTTCATTTATTTCTTTTAAGATAGCTTCTGCTTTGGGCTTGTCTGCTTCTGCCTGTAAGTCTGGATGATATTTTTTGGCTAGTGTTTTGTAGACTTTTTCTATTACTTCTTGTGAAGCATTTTTATCTATTTGCAGAATTTCGTAGTAATTTTTTTTATTCATTTTATTTACCTCAATTTAAAGTTTTTATTTAGTGTTGGAGAATTTTACTTGTAAGTTATATAAATTATAGTATAAATTTGGAAATTTGGCAATATTATTCAAAGAAAGAAATATTGTTGATTTTATGTAAAATTTGTGCTATACTATGCATGTACGCAAAATAGAATTTGTTGGCAAGATTATATTGCTGACGCAGACAAAAAAAGAAGGAGGAAATATTGTGAGGATAGTGTACCCGAAAGACCTAGAAGAGATTTATAATTCATTAAAAGTGTATGTAAATCGAGTCGACTTTTGGCTCGCAAAAGTGCAGGTAGATCCAAGTTGCTTGGCATATTTGTGCCAGAGTGGCTTAGCGTGGTACTTTGTGAAGACAGATGACGATTACATTTTGGCAATGTCATTGCAGCCGGCATTTTTGCCACGGAAGGAGGATTTGCCAAAATTGTTGACAGGACTTCCTCCTGACGAGATGGGGTATTATGGCACTATCAAGTAATGTTATATTCCCCAAAATAAGGCCACCTTGGAGATTTCAAGGTGGCTTAACTAATACATATAATATTCAACTACTAATGTATCATTTATGATTTCATATCCTTTGTCATTTTTTTGTTCGTTGTATTTATTAAGTAGTGTAAATGTTAAAGGAATTTTTTCTAGTTTACGATTTGTATAAAAGTTTATTACCCCATCTGCTGCCCAGCTACACCTTAGTGCATTGTAAGTAGGCACTGCTTTTACTTTTGTGGGGTCTATGTATGTTTTGTCTGTTTGGCCTATTTCCATAATAAGTACAATTTTGGTTACTTTTATGTTTGTTTCTTTTTCGTATTTGCTTATATAGTTATTTAAAGTTTGAATTTCTGATTTTTCAGCTGCATTTACTTGCTTGTGTAGTCCTGTTATATATATGCAGTTGATGATGTTTATTGCGCCATAAATTATGGCAATGGCAATAATTATTTTGGCGAATAGATTATTTTGATTATTTTCTTTTACCCACATTATTAGAATAAGCCCAATAAGCGTTCCTAAGCAGAATCTCAATCTGCCAGCGTAAAAGCTTGTAAGTGTATTTATGGCAAGTAAAAATGTGCATATATAGCAAACTAGTATAATGGCGAAGGTTTTTAATGTTAGTGATTTTTTAAAGTTAGTTTTTATGTCATATATGAATGCTAAAATTGTTAAAAGTGCTACAAATGTGTAAAGCAGGTATTTTGGAAATAATCCACAAGTTTCTATTAATATTTGAGGTGAATGCTTGAATATGTATTTTATGTTGTCAAACATATCGGAAAATTTACCAATTCTTGATTGATTTGTTTTTAATATTGAGCAGACTAGTTTTACAAATAGCAGATTAATAATAAGTGCTATTAAGCTAGCTAATGCAGCTAAGATGGAGTCAATAAATATGTTTAACAAATATTTTTTTATTTTTTTGTTTTCTAATAGGTCTCGGTGTTTTAGTAGACTTAGTACAAATGTAATTAGTATTAAAAATCCTATTGTGCCTTGGTAAGAGAAGGTACTTAATGTTGCAAAAGAGGTAGCATAGATAAAACATACAAGTCGCTTGCCCTTGGACCTTTTGTTTACTATGTAGTCTGCAGCATAGATTTGGAAGAATATGCTTAATGCCATTACTGCTGCCTCAATAAAGTACATAAGTTCTATGTGCATAAAGTTGAAAATTACGAGAAATGAGACAAATGTAAGTAGCAATTCTTTTTTGAAGCTGACCTCTTTACCTTCTAATAGTATGTTTTTTAGTTTTATTACACTGGCTGTTGAGATGATGAGTGCTATTAGTAAAGTAATTGTAACAAAGGCCTCTATTGGTAAATGCAAGGCATCAGCAAGCAGAGTTATTATACAATTTAAAACTCTGCCATCTATTAAGGAATGGGATATGGCATATTCTTTATATCCCATATTTATTATGTTATATGTATCTGTTGCATAGTGCACTGTGAGCCAGTTCCAGTACATTATAATTGCTAGGAGAAATACTCCCAGCGCAAGAATTATCTTTTGTTTTTTCTTCATTGTATTTTCCTTTCTAAGTCATAATTTTAATTTATTATATAAATACAATTTACTAAAGTCAAGCTATTGGCTTTGTTGTCTTGAATATTCTTCGCTAAATTCGCTATTTGTTTTGCCATCTACAAGGATTTTTATTTTGTTGACTTCTGATAGTTCAGTCATGGTGTTTACTATGCTGTCTATTAAAAGCTGCTTATTTGTGCAATTTAAGATTTCTGAAGAGAAGTCTAAAGTGAGGCAATCTTTTTCTAAGTATGAATTTAAAAGTTTTGTGTTATCTGGTATTATTTTTTCGTATTTATCGTTTTTAGGTCCTTCTATTAAAAGATTGATTAGTTTTTCATAAGGTGTGTTGATTATTTCTTTTATGTCGATTAGTCTAGCTTCTGGGGCCAATTCACCGGTTTCTTTAGATTTAAAATATAATGTTACTATGGTTTTTCGCAATTGTTCATCTGAAATTTCTTGCTCTGGAGTGTATTCATTTTGTATTGTTTCATTGTTTGAAGTGGTTTTATTTTTTAGGTATTTTATGGCGAAAAATCCTCCTACTAAAATTATAATTAATAAAATTACAAAAATTAATATTGCTTTTTTACTTTTCATATTTTTCATCCTTTCTCAGGATACAAATTTTTTTGTGAAATTTGATCCTTATAACAAATTTTATTTATTATAATTTGTATTATAAGGTTGTACATTTTAGAACCAATTACCAATTTCTACCATTTGACAAAATGGCATTTTCCGTATACAATTAATATGATTATCTGTGTGTGAATACACTGAAAAAAGGAGTTAATTATAAATGGATAATAACGTAAAAAATTTGTTACATGTTGGGCTTGACGTAGGTTCAACAACTGTTAAAATAATTGTTATGGATGAACAAAAAAATACAATATATAAAGATTATAGAAGACATTATTCAGATACGAAAAATACAGTATGTAAGGTGCTAGAGGATTTAATGGAGAGATATCCTGATAGCAAGTTTACTTTGGCACTTACTGGCTCAGGTGCTATGTCTGCAGCCAAATTTTTAGGGGTTGACTTTATACAAGAGGTGGTTTCTTGTAAGAGAGCTGTAGAAAAGTATATTCCTAAAACAGACGTGGTTATAGAGCTTGGTGGGGAAGATGCTAAGATTATTTATTTTGATAAATCTATTGAGCAACGTATGAATGGTACTTGTGCAGGCGGAACTGGTGCATTTTTAGACCAGATGGCTTCACTACTTCATACAGATACGGCAGGTCTTAATGAATTAGCCAAAGGTTATAAAATGATATACCCAATTGCCTCACGTTGTGGTGTTTTTGCAAAAACAGATGTGCAACCTTTAATTAATGAAGGGGCTGCTAAAGAGGATATTGCAGCTTCTATTTTTCAGGCTGTGGTAAATCAGACTATTAGTGGCCTTGCTTGTGGAAGACCTATTAGGGGTAATGTTGCATTTTTGGGTGGACCTTTGAATTATTTATCTGAACTAAGGAAAAGGTTTATAGAGACTTTACATTTAACACCTGATGAGGTTATTGTGCCAGAAGATGCACAGCTATTAGTTGCTAAAGGTGCTGCACTAGATTCTTTTAATACAGAGCCTATTACAATTGAGCAATTAAAGCAAAAAATAGAGAATTTAAAGAATTCTAATGACACTACAAGTGCACCATTAGACCCATTATTTAAAAATAAGGAAGAGTATTTAGAGTTTAAGAAAAGGCATGATAAAGATAAAGTGGAAAGAGCTGAATTAGAAGGCTATGAAGGGGATTGCTTTTTGGGAATAGATGCAGGCTCAACTACTACAAAAATTGTATTAACTGATAAAAATGGAAAATTGATGTATTCACTTTATGGCAGTAATGAGGGCAACCCATTGCAAAGTGTTATGAAGATGCTTAAAAAGTTGTATGAGGTTTTGCCTGAAAAGGCCATTTTAAGGTGCAGTGGCGTTACAGGTTATGGCGAGAAATTGATTCAAACTGCATTAAATGTGGATTTGAACGAGATTGAAACAATAGCTCATTATACAGCTGCTAAGCATTTTGAGCCTGATGTAACAAGTATAGTAGATATTGGCGGCCAAGATATGAAATATATTAGAATGAAAAATGGTGCAATAGATAATATTATGCTAAATGAGGCTTGTTCTTCAGGATGTGGCTCTTTTATAGAGACTTTTGCTAAGAGTTTGAATTTGTCAATTGAAGAATTTGTAAAAGAAGCTATAGAGGCTAGAAGACCAGTGGACTTGGGTTCAAGATGTACCGTATTTATGAATTCGAAAATAAAGCAGGCGCAAAAGGAAGGTTATTCAGTAGGAGACATTTCAAGTGGTCTTTCTTATTCTGTAATAAGAAATGCTATTCAAAAAGTTATGAAGGTAAGGGATGTAGAGACTCTTGGAGATCATATTGTTGTTCAAGGTGGTACTTTCTATAATGATGCAGTTTTAAGAGCATTTGAACTTATTGTAGGTAAAAATGTTGTAAGGCCAGATATTGCTGGACTTATGGGTGCTTATGGTATGGCATTGCTTGCTCAAGAGCAATATAATACAAATTTGGATAAGGACTATAAGTCTACAATTTTGAGAACTGATGAAATAGATAAACTTGAAATTAAAGTTACACATACACGTTGCAATAATTGTGAAAATCATTGTAAATTGACAATAAATAAGTTTAGTAATGGTCAAATATATGTCTCTGGCAATCGTTGCGAAAAAGGTGCAGGTGTAATTACTAAAGGTAAGAATTTGCCTAATTTGGTTAAGTATAAATATGAGAGGATATTTAATTATACGCCACTAGAAGAAAAAGATGCTAAAAGAGGAATTATAGGTATTCCTAGGGTTTTGAATATGTATGAGGACTATCCTTTCTGGTTTACCTTTTTTACTAATTTAGGTTTTAGGGTAATTCTTTCAGAAAAGAGTACACGCAAAACTTATGAAAAAGGTATGGAATCAATGCCTTCTGAGTCTGTATGTTACCCAGCTAAGTTATCACATGGTCATATTGAGAGCTTGCTAGAGCAAGGAATTAAAACAATATTTTACCCATGTATGCCATACTCTAGGAAAGAGTATGAAAAAGCGGATAACCACTACAATTGTCCTATTGTAATTTCATATTCAGAAGTATTGAAAAACAATGTGGAAGGCTTAAAGGATCCATCAGTTAAATTTATGAATCCATTCTTGCCTTTTGATAGAAAAAATTTGGTAAAAGAAATATTAAAATTGCCAGAGTTTAAAGAATATAATTTCACAAAATCTGAATTAAATAAAGCAGCAAAAGCAGCAGAAGAAGAATATCAAAAGTGCAAACAAGACATAAGGAATAAGGGGACAGAGACTGTAAAATACATAGAGGAACATCATTTAAAGGGAATTGTGCTAGCAGGCAGACCTTACCATGTAGACCCAGAAATTAACCACGGAATTGATACTTTAATTACATCGCTAGGCTTATGTGTTTTAACAGAAGACAGTGTTTCTGATAAAGCTGAAGTAAAAAGACCTTTAAGAGTTGTAGATCAATGGGTGTTCCATGCACGATTATATGCAGCAGCAGAATTTGTTGGAAAACACAAGGACTTAGAGCTAGTTCAGCTAAACTCTTTTGGATGTGGAGTTGATGCGGTTACTACAGACCAAGTTGAAGAAATTTTGTCAAGCTATAATAAAATGTATACATTAATCAAAATAGATGAAGTTAATAATTTAGGAGCAGTAAGAATAAGGATACGTTCACTACTTGCAAGCATGAAAAAACGTGAACAGGAAGGAGGCAACAAATGAGTTCTGAAAAAGGTTTAGGAAACTATGAAATACACAAAAAAATCTTTACCAAAGATATGAGAAAAGACTACACCATTTTAATACCCCAGATGGCACCGATTCATTTTGAATTGATGGAAGCTGCAGTTAGATCTTGTGGATATAATGCTGTGTTACTTCGTGAGTGTACACAAAAAACGGTTGAAACAGGCTTGAAATACGTAAATAATGATGCTTGCTATCCATCAATATTAGTAACTGGACAAATGATTGAGGCACTTCAATCTGGAAAATATGACTTAAATAAAACAGCTTTAATTATTTCACAAACTGGCGGAGGCTGTAGAGCAACAAACTATATTGGCTTCATTAGAAAAGCTTTAAAAGATGCAGGATTTGAAAATATTCCGGTTATATCATTTAATATAGTCGGAATGGAAAAGATGCCTGGCTTTAAGATAACAATACCTTTGGTAGATAAATTATTGAAGATGGTGGTTTATGGCGATTTATTACAAAAGTTATTAACAAAAAATAGAGCTTATGAAGTACATAAGGGAGAAACTCAAAAACTTTTTGATACTTGGATGGATAAGTGCAAAAAACTACTAACAAAATCAACAAACAAGGAATTCAAACAAAGTATTTATGATATGGTGGCAGACTTCGAAAAAATTGAATTAGACACAAGCACACCAAAGCCTAGAGTAGGCATAGTTGGAGAGGTATTAATAAAATATCATCCTTTTGGAAATAACCATGTAGCTGAATTGCTAGAAAAAGAAGGGGCAGAAGTAATATTGCCAGATTTTATGGGGTTTGTTAAATTTATGTGTACACATAAAATAACATTTAATACTTTATTGAATACAAACAAAACATCTTCAAAACTTATGAAAATTGCTATAAAGCTAATAGACATATTAGAAAAAGATGAGAAAATAGCATTAGCTAACTCTAAAAAAGGTTATTTGCCACCATGTGATATATGGCATTTAGAAGATAAAGTAAAAGACATATTATCAATAGGAAATCAAACAGGTGAAGGATGGTTTTTAACGGCAGAAATGATTGAGTACATAGAACATGACATTCCAAACATAATATGTGTACAGCCATTTGCATGCTTACCAAACCACGTTGTTGGGAAAGGTGTTATAAAAGCAATAAGAGAAAAATATTCAGAAGCTAACATCTCTCCAGTAGACTATGATCCAGGAGCTAGTGAAACTAACCAAACTAACCGTATAAAACTGCTTATGACAGTTGCTAAAGACAACTTAGCTATGAAGCTTAAAGAAAAACAAGCAATTGATAGAGAAAATGAAGCAGATGATGTAGAAAAAGTTAAAAATGCAGATAAACTGAAAACATAAATTTTTAGGGGCATACTACTTGTTTTGATACTCTGAAAGATTTGGAAAGTATGCCTTTCTTATAACAATTTTATTTGTAATTATGTTTTTAGGAAATCCATCATCAGAAAGTTTTTTATATGTTTTAGTAAGTTTATTATTAGCTATATTAGGATTACTTTTTATTTTTAAACCATTTGTTATATTTTACACAAGAAAAAATTTTTATTATGATTAAATTAAAAATAAAAAAATAATAATTAAAAAAATAAAAATAAATTAATAAAAAATATATTAAGTAATAATTAATAAAATATTATTAAAAATTAATTAATAAAAAATAAATAATATTAAAAAAATAGAAAAATAAATTAATTAATAAATTAAATTAAAAATGATAAAATATTAAATAAATAATTAATAAAAAATAATTATTAAATAAAAAATAATAAAAATAAATTTTATAAAAAATGGAAAAAAATAAAATAATAAAAATAAATATAATTTAAAAACAGGAAAATTAAAAAAATGTTTAACAAAAATATTTTTTCTTTTTGAAATTTTAA
>CALXJQ010000027.1 GCA_944388665.1 uncultured Clostridia bacterium | reverse complement strand
CAAAATGCATATCCAATAGTAAATAAAACACAGCCACAATCACAGCAAATAGTAAGAAAAATGAACAGTCAAGCAAATTTGTTATTTGGAGTACAATGGGATTTAACACTAAGGTTCCTACAAGAAAAAGGAGGCTTAAGTGTGAGCCAATTAAATAGTAACTCAACAAGTTGGGGAAATTATTATAATGCAAGCTTCACAATAAATAGAGGAAAATATCAAACAGACTGGACCAGTACAAGTTGGACAAATGCAAGCGGTACTACTAAACCAAGTTATAACGTTTGGAAATTAACCACCGGAGCGGCTGACCGAAACCGCAAGATGAACATTTATGACCTGGCTGGTAACGTATGGGAATGGACACTAGAGAGCAACTCTTCGAGCAGTGTGGTCAATCGTGGAGGCAGTGGTAATTACCACGGCAGCAGCTTCGACTATCCAGCTGGTTACCGCACGAGCCTTGACTACGGCGGCGACACTCGGCCTCCGCGCATCTTTATACTAGTAGAGAAGTTAAAGAGTGTTAAAATCTGAGTGTTAAAATCTAACTGTGGAAATTCAAAAAAGAAAATTATATATTTGTATATAGTTTAATATTTCAAAGTAATTTACTGGCAAGATAACCTCGCTACAATGGACATAGATTTTTGCCAACAATCTATGTCCCTCTTGGCAAAAAGATGTTTTTTTCCTCCGTCCCCAAAACATCCCCAAAAACATCTCCAAAAAAGTAAACCTGAGAATACAATTGTATTCTCAGGTTTGTTAATTAAATTTTGTAAATTAAGTAATTATAATTAGAGGTCATGTCTAAGTGCAAAATCCTTCATAAAGTCTCTATAGTCCGCTCGCGGCAGGGACTTTATTTTGTTTTTGTCATAAATTCTCCTTGAGAAAATCAGTCTGCAATTATTTGTTGCATTCAATGACACAACCAAGTAATGTGCAAAAGTCCAATATCGTGGCTTTTTAGTTCCCACAAAAACGTCATCACCGATTTTTAATTCCCGTGGCCCTTCGGTGTATGCAACATCATTAGATATTACCATACAACTCCTTCGATCGGTATTAAAATTACTAAGTACTAATTTCCCATTAATTTCCGTTGCGGGAAACAAAGTTATTATATTAGAATGACTTTGTGTGGGATATACCGATGAATGCCTATACTCAATAGGCGTTCGTGGCAGGTCATGTTTAAAATAGTATGACCGTATGTCATACATTCTTGCCTTTAATACCATGGTTTTATCTGAGGTTAATAAAATAACTTCATTTTGATGATCTGCGCAATACTTGATGATACAATCATCTGGGGTCGTCTCACTTTCATCGATGATAACAGTGCGAAAATGATGTGGCATTTTTGCAGCCATCCGTAAGATACGACGTGCATATAGCGCGTGCGTGTCATTAAATTTTTGCATTTTTTCTAACTCTTTAATAGTTATGCTTGTTAACACTATCATTGAGTTGGAGTCAAAGATTTTTTGAATTATGTCATCCAACTTTTTGCCATATCCGCAAATAGATGCGTCAATAACAAATTTACTATTAGGCTTTATGTTGAAATCTTGTTCATCAACTAATCCCAACACATTTTGCTTTTTGTGCTTCCGCTTCCTGTTTTGAGTTAATTGATTCATTATTTTTTTCTTCCTTTTAGGATGAATCACTAAAAGAAATTTGACATAAAACTCTGACAAGTCACTTGCTTTTGCAACTTCTGCTAAAGAAGTTGCAAGTGTTGAATTTACAATCCGTTCGATTTTCCTGAGGTTTTTTTTCATTAAGCAAAACTCCTTTCGCTTCTTTTAGACAACATGAAGTTCCCTCCAACTGATATATTACTTAAATTTACTCCTTTCTTTGCTCTATGCGAGCTTTATCAACATAATATGTGTACGTCAACATTATAACATAGATTTCCTCAATTGTAAATGGAAAATAAATAATGAACTTTAAAGAACGTCCCCAAAGTTCACTTGCAAGAAATGCGACGAACCAATAAAACAAAGGAAAAATTAAGGATGAACTTTAAGGAACGTCCCCAAAGTTCAAAATTTTTTATTAAAACTACTTGACAGTTTACAATAATAACGATAAAATAGAATACGTAGGAAAAAATATATTTAAAGTTATATATATATTTTATTCGAACATTGAAAATTAAATAGAAAGAGGTGTATGATTGTGTATATTATAATCACTATCGTCGCTGTCTTAATCTCATTTGCAATAGGTATACCATTAGGAATGGTATTTAGAAAAAAGATTGCAGAGTCTAAAATTCAGAGTGCAGAAACGGAAGCTGAAAGATTAGTAAGTTTAGCAAAAACTGAAGCAGAAAATTTGAAAAAGGAAGAAATCTTAAAAGCTAAAGAAGAAATTATGAATAGCAAAAAGGAATTAGATCAAGAGATTAAAGAAAGAAGAGGCGAAATACAAAAACAAGAAGCTAGAATTATTCAAAAAGAGGAAAATTTGGAAAAGCGTGCAGACAATTATGAGAAAAAGGAACGTGATTTGGAGCACCAGCAACAAGAAATTGAGAAGAAAAGGAATGAAGTGAGTAAATTACATGAGCAAGAAATTGTAGAACTTCAAAGAATTGCGTCTTTAACTGAGGAAGAAGCTAAGAAGACTTTACTAGCGGAGTTGGATAAGCAGTTGACAGCAGAAAAGGCTGCAATGATTAGAGAAAAGGAGCAACAGGCTAAGGAAGAAGTTACGAAGAATGCTAAGGAAATTCTAACTTATACAATACAAAAATGTGCCGCAGATCATTCTCAAGAAACGACAGTTTCTATAGTTTCACTTCCTAATGATGATATGAAAGGAAGAATCATAGGCAGAGAAGGTAGAAATATAAGAGCATTAGAAACATTAACAGGTATAGACTTAATTATAGATGATACACCAGAAGCAGTAGTTTTATCAGGATTTGATCCATTGCGTAGAGAAGTGGCTAAAATAGCTTTGGAGAAGCTAATTGAGGATGGTAGAATTCATCCAGCCAAGATTGAGGAAATGGTTGAAAAGGCTAAAGAAGAAGTTGATAATACTATTAAAGAGGAAGGCGAAAGGGCTGTGCTAGAAACAGGCGTTATAGGTCTTCACCCAGATTTAGTGAAATTACTTGGAAAATTGAAGTATAGAACAAGTTATGGCCAAAATGTATTAAATCACTCAATTGAGGTTTCTAATTTAGCAAGAATTATGGCAGATGAACTTGGTTTAGACGCAAAACTTGCAAGGAGAGCAGGTCTTTTACATGATATTGGTAAAGCATTAGACCATGATATGGAAGGAACTCACGTGGAAATAGGAGTAGAAGTTTTGAAAAAGTATAAGGAAAATCCACTTGTAATAAATGCGGTAGAGGCACATCATGGAGATGTAGAGCCACAAACATTAGAAGCTGTTTTGGTACAAGCTGCTGATGCAATTTCTGCATCAAGACCAGGTGCAAGAAGAGAAACATTAGAAGCTTATATTAAGAGATTGCAAAATCTTGAAGCAATAGCAGATTCTTTTGATGGCGTAGAAAAATCTTTTGCAATTCAAGCAGGTAGAGAGATAAGGATTATTGTAAAGCCAGATAAAATTTCTGACAATCAAATGACAATACTTGCAAGAGATGTTGCTAAGAAGCTTGAAAATGAAATGGATTATCCAGGTCAAATAAAAGTAAATGTTATAAGGGAAACAAGGGTAACAGACTATGCAAAATAAAAAATTGGGGGCTAAAATTATTTTGGCTCCCTTTTTGATTCTTATTTTGTAATTGCTTGATATATACTTAAAATTATAGTATGATAATAAAAAAAGAAAGAAGGAAGTAAAGTGAATATTTTAGCTATTGGAGATTTGGTTGGAAATTCGGGTATAAAAAAATTAAAATCATGTTTAAATGAAATAAGAGAAAAGGAAAATATAAAGTTTACAATTGTAAATGCTGAAAACTCTGCAGAAGGAATGGGCATAACTAGTCAAAATTTTAATGATATTTTAGCTTTAAACGTGGATTGCATAACTATGGGAAATCACACTTGGGGCAAGAAAGATATTTTTAAATTTATAGACAATCCTAAATTAATTAGGCCGGCAAATTATGTTGAAGGTGTTGTAGGAAAAGGATATAATGTTTTTAACGCCTTGAACAAGAAAATAGCTGTTATTAATTTAATAGGAAGAGTAAGTATGAATGTGCTTTCTGAGAATCCATTCAAAACTGCTAATAAAATTATAAAAAAATGCAATGAAATGGGTGTTGATATGATTTTCGTAGATTTTCACGCAGAGGCAACTGCTGAAAAAATTGCTATGGGATATTACTTAGACGGGAAAGTTACAGCTGTATTTGGTACACATACACATGTTCAAACTGCTGATGAAAAAATTTTGCCTAAAGGAACAGCATATATTACAGATATTGGCATGACTGGGCCAAAGCACTCTGTAATAGGCATGGATATTGAGGTTTCAATAAAACGATTTGAAACGACTTTGCCTGAAAGATATAAAATTGCAACAGGGGAAGCAATGTTAAATGGTGTTGTGTTTAATGTAAATGATGATACAAATAAAGTTGAAAGTATAAAGAGAATAATGATGACATAAAGCTCATAAAAAAAACTAAAATGGAATAATATAACTAAAAATGTCGAAATAAACTGTTTTCTGCGATGAAAAGTGATGAAATTTTATAAAAACTACTTTACAAATATTTCCAAAACTTGTAAAATAAAACTATAAAAGTTGCAACAAAAATTAAATTAATTATAGGAGGCAAAAAAAATGGAAATTCTTAAAATTTCATCAAAATCAAATCCTAATTCAGTCGCAGGAGCGATAGCTGGATTAGTAAAAGAATCACACAGGGCAGAAATGCAAGCAATTGGAGCAGGAGCATTAAATCAAGCAGTTAAAGCTGTGGCTATAGCACGAGGATTTGTAGCGCCATCTGGAGTAGACTTAGTATGTATCCCAGCATTTGCTGAGGTGGAAGTTGAAGGAGAAGACAGAACGGGGATAAAACTAATAGTGGAGTCAAGAACTTAACTTAAATAAAAAACAAGGGCTGTAGTTAATGCAGTCCATTTTTGTTTTTAATGTATCTATGTCTTGAAATTTTTGCAAAATTAATGTATGATATCAGTTGAATAGAGGTGAGGCAAAATAAAATGAAATCAAACTGGTTTAAGTATGTATTTATTTTGTTTATTATAATAATAATTATTTTAGTAGCTATTTTTAAAATACGTCAAGATGAAGAGCAAAAGCAACAAAATTTACAAAATGACGCAAGCAGTGAAGAACAAAAAATAACAGAAATCACATTAGGAATTGCAGAACTTGATACAATAAATCCAATATTAAGCAACAATAAAAATGTGCAGGACATAGATAAATTAATATATGAACCATTAGTTAATTTAACTTCAGATTATAAAGCTGAGCCATGCTTAGCTACTGAATGGGCTAAACAATCTGATAATTCATATTTGGTAAAGCTAAGAGAAAATGTAAGGTGGTCTAGTGGGCAAAGATTTACTGCAGAAGATGTAAGATTTACAATTGATAGATTAAAAGACAATGCTTCAATTTATTCATATAATGTTGCAGATGTCATTGGCGTGGATGTAATAGATGATTATACTGTAAAAATAAATTTGGGCAAGGAAGTGCCATTTTTTGAATATAATTTAACATTCCCAATTTTATCAAAAGACTACTATGAAGGACAAGATTTTGCCACAACAGATAGAAATCAGTCACCAGTAGGAACAGGGATGTATAAAATAAGTGATGTGCAACCATCTTATATTACGCTAGAAAAAAATACATCCTGGTGGAATAAGGATAAAAATTTAACATTAGAAAAAATAACAGTTAACTTATATTCATCTATAGGCGAATTATATAATAGTTTTAAAGTAGGAAATATCGACTTGGTTGCGACAACAAATGATAATGTGCAACAATATATAGGAACAGTTGGCTATAGTACTAAGGAAATGAAGGGAAGGCAGCATACTTTTCTTGCATTAAATACTCAAAATTATTTCTTATCTAAAGCAGAAGTTAGAAAGGCTATATCATATTCTTTAGATAAAGAGAACATAGTATCTAGTATATTTAATAACCAAAAGTTTAGTAGTAATTTCCCACTAGATTATGGAAGTTGGCTAGTCTCTGGGCAGGATGCAAGTGCTGGATATAATTTGGACCAAGCTAAACAAGTATTAGTGGATGCTGGATGGACTTATAGGTCACAATACTGGCAAATAACTGAAAATTATAGAACACAAAGATTGGTGCTAAGTTTGCTTGTAAAAGCAAGTGATGCTTCACAGGTTTCAGTTGCTCAAAATATAAAAACACAGCTAGAAAATCAAGGAATAAGAATTAATATTATACAAGCTTCTGATGATCAATATAATCAAAATTTAGCAAACAAAAATTATGATATTGCATTATGTGAAATTACGTTGTCAATTAGCCCAGACCTTACATATTTTTTCGGAGAAGGAAATTTGGCTAATTATAGCAATGAAGAGGTAACGAACATACTGAATGAGGTAAATAATACAACAGATGAAAATGTTTTAATACAGGACTACCAAAGATTAGCTGAAATTTACAAAACAGAAGTGCCATATATTAGTTTATATAATAATAAATATTTAGTGGCTTATAATTCTGGCCTAGTTGGTGATGTTACACCTAACTGGTTTTACCAATTTTATGGAATTGAAAATTGGTATAAATAATTTTGAAAAAACTATTGACAAAACAAATATTTGGTATATAATATGAGTATCAAACAAAAGTTCAAAATTTAAGGAGGATAATATGGAACAAAATTTAGAAAAAAAGAAAGCACTTGAAGCGGCAATGAGCCAAATAGAAAAACAATTTGGAAAAGGGTCAGTAATGAAATTAGGCGAATTTAAAGCTATGGAAATAGAAGCAATACCAACTGGAGCCTTAAGCTTGGATATAGCTCTAGGAATTGGTGGAGTACCACGTGGAAGAATAGTAGAAATATATGGCCCAGAGTCTTCAGGAAAAACTACTTTGGCTTTACATATAATAGCAGAGGCACAAAAGGAAGGCGGAGAGGCAGCATTTATAGACGCTGAACATGCCTTAGACCCAGTATATGCTAAAAATCTAGGTGTTGATATAGATGAATTAATAGTTTCACAGCCAGATACTGGTGAACAAGCTTTAGAAATTACAGAAAGCTTAGTAAGAAGTGGAGCACTAGATGTTATTGTAGTTGATTCTGTTGCAGCATTAGTTCCTAAGGCTGAAATAGATGGCGATATGGGAGATTCACACATGGGTTTACAAGCAAGGCTTATGTCTCAAGCATTGCGTAAATTAGCAGGAGCAATAAATAAATCAAAAACAGTATTAGTATTTATAAATCAATTAAGAGAAAAAATTGGAGTAATGTTTGGAAATCCTGAAACCACAACAGGTGGTAGAGCTTTAAAATTTTATGCCTCTGTAAGAATGGATATTAGAAAAATTGAAAACATTAAACAAGATGGTGAAATAATAGGCAGTAGAGCTCGTGTAAAAGTAGTAAAAAATAAAGTAGCACCACCTTTTAGAGAAGCAGAATTTGATATTATTTATGGAAAAGGTATTTCAAAAGAAGGCAATATACTTGACATGGCTGTAAACTTAGATATTATAAATAAAGCAGGTTCTTGGTTTAGTTATAATGGAGAAAGAATTGGCCAAGGAAGAGAAAATGTAAAAAAATATTTACGTGATAATCCAGAGATATTAGAAGAAGTAGAAAGCAAAGTAAGAGCAAACTTTGAAAAAGCATTTGAACAAAGCCTTGGAGAGGACATACCTAGCAAAGAAGAAAATGAAGCTGATGAAGTAAATGATGAAGATGAAGAGTAAATAAAACATAAAAAATACACTTAAAAAAATTTAAGTGTATTTTTTTTAAAATTTAACATTTTGAACATTTTCTTTTACCTTAGATCTATTTTGCATAGTTCTCAAAATTGCTCTACTAATTGGTCCAGCAATTAAAATATTTAAGAAAAATGCAGCACAAAAGTTTCTAGGCCATCTGATAAAAAATTCTGTAAAAATTGTGCTTAAAGTATCTCCACCAAGGAGTCCTCCAACTATAGTCATAACAAGAGACATAAAAGTTACTATAAAGAAGCAATTAAATAAAATGTAAGAATTTTTACTATCTGTTTTAGCTACAAATTTACTAATTAACTTGTGATTTAATTTTCCTATAATAAAAGTCTCTAAAATATATGCAATCACTAATGTTACTGGAAAAGCTATAAAAGTAGTTTTAATACTTTCTAAGTTAAATCCGCCTAAGTGAACAGAAATATTTAAAAGTCCCATAAAAAATACCATAATTGCGCACATACAAATTCCAAAAACAATATTTTCTTTTCTATTTGTTGGCATATAAAATTTCCCCCCTTAATTAAAATATTTTTTCGATGTCTGAAAGGCACCAAAAATTATTATAACACATAAAAAATTTTGATGTAATACTTTTTTTAAAAAAAATTGCCAAGAGGGACATGTGCCACTGAGGACGTATCATTTTGACACAAAATTGAGGTGTTTTTTTCCTCCGTCCCCAAAAACACCCATTGATATTTAAAATAATTTATAGTAAAATGTAAAAAAAGAAAAAGAGGTTATAATTATGTATACAATGGAAGAATTTGATAATCAAAAAACGAAAGTATTAAAATACATACTTTATAAAAAAAGAAGCGAGCAAGAGGTACGAACTAAGTTTGAGAAAGTGATAGATGAAGATATGCTGGATGACATTATAGAGTACTTAAAGGAAGCAGGTTATATTAATGATAAGGAATATATAGAGAAGGCTGTAAACAATTTTATGAATTTAAAGAATTTATCTATGAAAGAGTTGCAATATAAGTTAATGGCAAAAGGTTTAGATAGAGATGATATAGAAGATTATTTTTATGAAAATAGGGAGATGCTTCAGGATTATGAAATTAAATCAGCTAAAAATATGCTTATAAAAAAAGAGTCAGATATGGAAGCAAGCGAGCTTATACAATATCTTTTAAAAAAGGGATATAAGCTAGAGAATATTAAAAAAGCACTAGAAGAGGAGAGTTAGGATATTATGTCTATATTAGCACTGGAAACGAAAAAGTATGTAATAAAAATTGATAATTTTGAAGGACCTCTTGATTTGTTATGTCATTTAATAGATAAGAATAAGATGAGTATATATGATATTAATATAAGTGAAATAACAGACCAATATATTGATTATTTGAAAAGTCAGGAAGATTTGAATTTAGAGGTGGCAAGTGAGTTCTTGGTGATGGCTTCAACGCTTTTATATATTAAGTCTAAAAAATTGTTGCCAAAGCAGGAAGATGACGATGAGGAAGAGCTTTCAGAAGAAGAGTTGATAGCAAGGATTATTGAATATAAGAAATATAAAGAGATAAGCAAAACGTTGAAGAATAACTATGAGGAGTATTCAAATAGATATTTTAAGAATGCAGAAGAGATAGAGCTTCCTAAGCAGAAGCTTGAAAAGGAATATAGTAATGAGTTGATTCCGAAATTATATAAAGATTTGATAGAAAGAAGTAGTGTAAAATTAAATAAAAATGCTAAAAATATTGAGAAGATTGCACTTCATGATACTTATACTGTTGCAAGTAAAGTAAAGGAAATGTTTAAAATATTAGTGAAACAAAAGCGTTTTGTGTTTAATAAAGTTTTTTCTTTGAGTAAGAGGAATAAGCAGGAGGTTGTAACTGCATTTTCTGGTTTGTTAGAATTAGAAAGAAGAAAAAAAGTTGAAACTACACAAGAAGAAATTTTTGGAGATATAACTGTAGAGAAGGCTAAAAGAAAAACTAGCTGAAAAATATGTTTAAAATAGAAATAAATGGAAAAACTAATAATAAATCCTTAGATAAAGAAGGTGAAAAGATGGTTGTTCTGTTTATTTTTTTTATATGTGCTTTATTTGTAGCAAGCATATATTTTGGAAAAATACAAATTGAAATAGCAGATTTTAAATTTTCATCTACAAATAAGAAACTTATAGACGAAAAATATTTGGCCTATATAAGGCTAAAATTATTGGGTAAAATAACTGTTTTTAGACTGAAAATAACTAGTACAATGATAGAGAAGATAAAGCAAAAAAAAGATTTTCAGAAAAAATTTAAAGATAAATTAGAATTATTTGGTTTTCAGATTATAGAAAATCAAGATAGATTTGACTTAAAAATATTAGAGGCACTTAAATCATCAAATATAAAAATAAAGGATTTTGATTTAGAAGTAGAAATAGGAACAGAAAATGCAGTTTTAACTTCCATGTTGGTGGCATTTTTGGGAACAGTATTTTCAATAGTATTAAATGGAAAAAAATTTGTTATTCATCCTAGATTTATAAACCAAAATTTTATAAATTTCTCAATTTCAGGTATATTTGAAGTTAAAATGAACCATATTATAAGTATAATATTTAATTTTAATAAAAAAGAAGGAGTGAGGGAGCATGAGCGAACATCCGATAGAAGGCCTTATGATTACAGCTATGAATAGCATTAAAGATATGATAGATGTTAATACTATTATAGGCGAGCCAATAGAAACTTCTAATAATATTGTAATAATTCCAATTTCAAAAGTTTCTTTTGGATTTGCAGCTGGTGGAAGTGAATTTAAAGGTGAAACTGTAGATGAGTATACTAAAAAGGAAAAAGAGGAGGCTATACAGTATAGATTACCTTTTGGAGGTGGATCTGGAGCAGGTGTAACAATCAATCCTATTGCGTTTCTTGTGATTCAGTCAAACTGTGTAAAGTTAATGCCTATTTCACATACATCGTCTTTAGATAAACTACTTGATTATATGCCAGATTTATTAGAGAAGACAAATAATATTATGAATAGATGTATGCAAAATAAAAAAGAGGAAACGCAAAAAATTTTAAAGGAAATGCAAAATAAACATAATAAGGCCATGAAAAAGCAAGAAGAAGATAAAGAAGCTATAGAGAATAAAATTGAAAAAGAAGCTCAAAAAGCTAGAAGACCTCAAGAAACAGAGCATGTAAAGCCAGATGAAGCATTGGAATTTGAATATGATGAAACGTTAGAAGATGAATAAAGTGCTAATTTTAATTAGCACTTTTTCAGGTTGCTCAGGCTCTTAAAAGATCAATCCACTTATAATATACTTTTTTAAACATTGTGAAAAGATTAATTTTGCTTACATCTTCTTTTGCTATAATATTAGTTTGTGCAATAGTTTTTCCGGTCTAAAACAAACTTAATCTCACCAAGCTTTTGGCCTGCTTTAATTGGAGCAGATATATTTTCGTCTATATTTATAATTTGTTCTACTTGGGAGTCTTTGCCTTTACCAATCAAAATCCCGCAGTCAGACTCTAAGATTAAATCTAAAGAAGATTTTGTGCCCTTATTAATTGGAATGGTTTGAATTAAGTCTCCTTTTTTTGCAAATTCTTTATAAGTAAAATTATTAAAGCCATAGTCTAGTAGTTTTGCGGCTTCGGCAAATCTTACTTTTGTTGAAGGTGCTTTCATAATAACTGCAATTAGAGATAAATTGTCACGCGTAGCACTTGCAGATAAATTATACAATGCTAGGCCTGTAGAGCCGGTTTTTAGGCCAGTTGCTCCTTTGTATGTCTTTATTAATTTATTTGTATTAGTAATTTCAGATTTCCCATCTCTTAAGGATTCTGTCCATATTGTAGTATACTTTGTTACTTGAGGATGTTTAACAAGAAGTTCTCTTGACATTAAAGCGATATCATAACTTGAAGTGAGATGACCGTCTTCATCTAATCCGTGACAATTTTTAAATGTGGTGTCGTTCATACCAAGTTCTTTTGCTTTATCATTCATTTTTTGGACAAAAGCTTCTTCAGAGCCAGCTATGTATTCGGCCATGGCAACAACGCAGTCATTAGCAGATGCTACGCAAATAGCTTTTAACATATCATCAACTGTTAAAGTTTCTCTGGGATCTAGCCAGATTTGTGAACCTCCCATAGAAGAGGCATTTTCGCTACAAGGAACTTGGTCTGTTAAAGAAATTTGCCCAGAATCTAAAGCCTCCATGATTAATAAAATGCTCATTACTTTGGTAACTGAAGCAGGTCTTAATTTTTCGTGCATATTGTGTTCATATAAAACTTGACCAGTGGCTTGTTCGATAAGTACAGCAGATTCAGATTCTAAGTTTAAAGGATCAGAATTAGATGAATCAGAATTCACAGGTGTGCTACTAGGGGACCACACATATAGTGCCTCTTCAGCAAAAACGGGTATATAACCCACAAAAGTAAAAATTATAATAAGTAAACAACAAATTAATGATTTTAATTTATGCATAAAAATATCCCTCCAATTTATAGTAAAATATATGCGGAAGGATAAAAAATATAACAATAAATGGCTATAATTTATTTTAGTGCTGTAATAGTAGTTGTAACATTTTTACCATCTGTAGAAGCGGTAATTTTTATATCATTGCCAGAATCATTTCTGAATTTGAAATCGTAACTGCCGTAGGCAACTGCTGCATCCTTACCTTTTGGAACATAAGGCACATAGTTACTATGCTCATGCCTTTCTGTAACAACTAAAGAAGGAACTGCCAAAACAGCATTATATAGAGTAGAACTAATTTGACAATTACCGCCACCTAAGCCTTTTCTCTTATTGCCATTTCTATCAAAAATATCGGCCTTTTGGTAGCCTTTATCACTTGTGGCCTGACCTACAGTGCCACAAAAGGAAAATGTTGCTCCATTTTTTACTATAGTTCCATTTAATGTACTACAAGTAATATTGATGTTGTTTTGTCTGGCTGAATCTTTGGAATAGATTTTTGTAGAAAAAGTAGCAAGTTGCTCTTCTTCAGGTTTTGAGCTTTCTGCATTAGTAGAATTAGTACTATTTGCCTGACTTTCATTATTACTTGAGTTTTGTTCAGGAGCTTGGTTTGTGTTTTCAGTGGTATTCACTGAGGTATTTGTTGCTGTTCTACTTGCCTCATAGTCACTTTCGCTAGTGTCGCTAATATGGTTGCTACTATCATTATTATTAAAATAAAAATATAAAAGTACTGCAACTAAAACAGCTAAAATTATAACTGGGAAAATCCACTTTTTACTTTTCATCATAATCACCTCTTTTAGTATAACCAAAAATTAAATAAAAATCCCTGTATTGACAATTTTAAAAAATAAAAGTATAATAGAAATTGTAGTAAATAGTATTAAAAGGAGAGAAAAAATGCTTGCTAAAATATGGAAAAAATTAGCTTTACTTATTTTAATATTGGCATGTATATTTAATGTGATGAATAAACTTGTTCATAAATTATCATTGGATAAGGAAATGGTATATTCGGCAGAATATATGATGCAACAAGAAGAAAATAATACTAATAACACTTGAAAAAAATACAAAATTATGATATTATATTAAACAGTTATGATTTTGAGAGTAGAGAAAGAGGTGAACTAAAATGAAAAAGGGAATACATCCAAATTATAACCAAACAACAATTACATGTGCATGTGGCAATGTTATAGAAGTTGGTTCAACAAAAAAAGATTTGAAAGTAGATATATGTTCTAAATGCCATCCATTCTGGACAGGAAATTTAAGACAAGAAACAGCTGGTGGTAGAGCAGATAAGTTTAAGAAAAAATATGGACTTGCATAATTTATGTAAGAATGCCATACATATATTACATCATAAAAGTAATATTATGTATGGTATTTTTGTATCTTATAATTATAATCTTTTCTCCTAAAATGTAGAAATTTTAGAAAAAATATGTTATACTATTTGCATAGTTTAAGTGAGGTGATTATCATGCAACATGACATGTTAGAAGATGTAAAAGTGTTATGTCATAGTTCAATAAAAATTGATATGGAAAGGACTATTTATTTTGATCCATACAAGGTAGACAAGTATTATAACGATGCAGATATAATATTTATTACACATGATCATTATGATCATTATTCAGAAGAAGATATCAAAAAGGTAAGAAAGTCAGACACATTTATAGTGATACCTGAGGATATGTTTACTAAAGTTTTAAAATTGGGTATGGACGAAAAATATATTGTAAGAGTTCAGCCTAATAAGGAGTATTCAATTGGAAATATTAAGTTTCAAACTATACCAGCATATAATATTACAAAACAATTTCATCCAAAAGAAAATGGCTGGGTTGGATATATTTTGCAATTAGATGGCATAAAATATTACATCGCAGGAGACACTGATATGACCGAAGATAATGAAAATGTAAATTGCGATGTAGCTTTTGTTCCAGTTGGTGGAACATTTACCATGGACTATAGAGAAGCTGCAAAATTAGTAAATAAAATAAAACCTAAAATAGCAGTTCCAATTCATTATGGATTAATAGTTGGAACTAAGCAAGATGCAGAGCATTTTGTCAATTTGCTAGATAAAGGAATAGAAGGAAGAATTTTAATTAAAAGTTGAAAGGGAAGTAGAAAATGCAAGACGTAGAAACGCAAAAACAATATGTTGAAAAAGTTAAACAACTAAATGAAAATAAAAATAGAAAATATACTATTTTAACAATGGGATGTCAATTAAATGAAAATGATTCAGAAAAATTATGTGGCATGATAGAAGAAATGGGCTATACTAGAGCAGAAAATCAAAAAGATGCAGACTTAGTTGTTTTTAACACTTGTTGTGTTAGAGAAAATGCTGAGGATAAACTTTTTGGAAAATTAGGTGAATTGAAAAAAATTAAAGAATCAAAAGGCACAATTATTGCAATAGGCGGTTGCATGATGCAAGAAAAGCACATAACTGAGAAATTAAAGCAAAGCTATCCTTATGTAGACATAATATTTGGCACACATACATTATATAGATTCCCAGAGGATTTGTATAAAGCAATTGAAGAAAAGAAAAAAATTGAAGATGTACTAGATATTGATGGGAAAATCTATGAGGGGTTGCCAATAAAAAGAGATAGCAATGTTAAAGCAAATGTTACTATTATGAATGGATGCAACAATTTTTGCAGTTATTGCATTGTGCCTTATGTTCGTGGAAGAGAAAGAAGTAGGCAGCCACGTGAAATTATAGAGGAGATAATGCATTTAGCTGAAAATGGATACAAAGAGGTTACTCTATTAGGTCAAAATGTAAATTCTTATTTAAGAGTAGAAAAGGAGAAAAATATACCTTATGAGCAATTTGAGGGAATCAATTCTTTTGCTACTTTACTTAAAGCAGTAAATAACATAAATGGAATAGAAAGGATTCGATTTGTTTCACCACACCCAAAAGATTTTACAGATGATGTTATAGATGCTATTGCTTCAAGTGATAAAGTATGTAAACTAATACATCTACCTTTGCAATCTGGAAATACAAAGGTATTAAAAGAGATGAATAGAAAATACACAAAAGAACAATATTTACATCTTGTAGAAAAAATGAAGAGTAAAATACCTAATTTGAAATTATCTACAGATATCATAGTTGGTTTCCCTGGAGAGACTGAAGAAGAATTTGAAGATACTTTGGATGTAGTAAAAAAGGTTAATTTTGAGCAGGTTTTTATGTTTATATATTCTAAAAGGGTTGGAACACCTGGCTACAAGATGACAAATCAAGTGCCAGAAGAAATTAAACATGAAAGATTTAATAGATTAAAAGAATTAGTAGAAAGCCAGATTGAAGAAAATAATAAGAAATATGTTGGCACAACTCAAAAAGTTTTGGTAGAGGGCGAGAGCAAAACTAATTCTAAAATGTTAAGTGGAAGAACAGATAGTAATAAAGTAGTTGTTTTTGAAGCGGATAAAAATTTAATAGGAAAACTAATAGATGTAAAAATAGAGTCTGAACATAAGTGGTATTTGAAAGGAGTAATATAATATGGCAGAATTTACACCAATGATGCAAAGATATCTAGAAACAAAAGAACAATATAAAGATTGTATATTGTTTTACAGATTGGGAGATTTCTATGAGATGTTTTTTGATGATGCAATTATAGCAGCAAGAGAATTAGAAATTACCTTAACTGGAAAAGATTGTGGACAAGCGGAAAGGGCCCCAATGGCAGGGGTTCCTCATCATTCAGCTGAACTTTATATAGCAAAATTAGTAAATAAAGGCTATAAAGTAGCTATATGTGAGCAATTAGAAGACCCTAAAAAAGCTAAAGGTATAGTAAAAAGGGGTGTAATAAGAATTGTAACTCCAGGAACTGTGACTGAAAGTAATATGCTAGAGGAAAGAAAAAATAATTACATTATGTCAATCTTTAAATCTGGAATCTATTTTGGCATAAGTATTTGTGATATTTCAACAGGGGAATTTTACTCAGCAGAAATTAAGGATAATAATAATTTTCCATTATTATTAGACGAAATTGCAAGATATAGTCCATCTGAATTAGTTGTTAATTCAATGATGGCAGATAGCAAAGAAGAAATGGATAAAATAAAAGAAAGATTTGAGAATATTTATGTTACAAAATTTAATGATGAAGCTTTTAAGAGTAGTGTTGATAATTTGAATTTGCGTTTTACTATATTAGATGAAAATGGAAGCAAACTAGAAGATTTTGAGAACAAGACTTTAGCAGTTAGCTCAATAAATGGATTGATTGGATACATAAAAGAAACCCAAAAGACAGACCTTGACCATATAAATAAAATTACTGTTTACAAGATTTCACGTTACATGGCTTTAGACATTAATGCTAGAAGGAACTTAGAAATAACAGAAAAATTAAGAGATAAATCTAAAAAAGGCACTTTACTTTGGGTATTAGACAAAACTGCAACTTCTATGGGAGGAAGATTACTTAGAAGGTGGCTAAATGATCCTTTAATTGATGTTGAAGCAATAAACAAAAGGCTAGATGCAGTGCAAGAACTAAAAGATAACATGATGCTTAGAGGAGATGTAATAGAAAGCTTAAAAAAAGTATATGATATTGAAAGATTAGCAGGGAAAATGGCTTATGGAAGCGCAAATGCTCGAGATATGGTCACATTGAAAAATTCTCTAGTTAAATTACCTGAAGTAAAACAAAATTTATCACAATGCAAAAGTGAATTATTAAAAGAACTTTATGAAAATTTGGATGAATTGCAAGATATTTATCAGCTAATAGACAAGGCAATAGAAGATGATCCACCAATGACTATTACAGATGGCGGAATTATTAAAATGGGATAT
>CALXJQ010000026.1 GCA_944388665.1 uncultured Clostridia bacterium | reverse complement strand
AGGCTTTTTCATATTTTAGGTTGAAATAGAATTGTTATTTGGCTAGGCGAGCAAGTTTGAAATCAATGAGGCGTGCTAGTGCACGTTGATTTGATTTCAAACGTAGCCTCAACAACGCCAAATGGCAATTATCTTTCAACCTTCCCCAAATTGTAAGATTATACGGGGGTAAAATCTCCTGGGTGAGAAAACAATACCAGCCATTTACCTTCAAAGTCTTCTAAACTTATTGTGCCAAAAGTTGTTTCCGCTTCAAAACTTGGCGCTTTTTGTCCTATTTTGACATTTCCATTTGCTAATAATTCATAATCCATAAGATATTCTCCTTTCGTTTTTTACTATATATTTTATGGATTATATTTATTTTTGTTACTTTGTATTGCAACTCCTAAAAGAGAGCCAGCAGAAATTATATGATATTCTCTAGCATTTTCACAAAAATCAAACGACTTTTGTGACATTCTTCACATTTTCCTAACGACTTTTTGTGTGTACTTGCACATTTTCCTAACGACTTTTGCAACATCTTGCACATTTTTCTAATGACTTTTATAATTTATACTTAATCCAAGGCATAAATCTGCTTGACTTCTTCATACCCCAATAACTTTATTTGATTAGAAATGAATTCTTTATTATTTTCAATTTCTCCTGTTAACTCTGTTGATAAATATTTTTTATTATCATCTGCAAAGACTGTAACAACTGGTTTATTAAATTTATTTTGCCATAATGCTGATGCAATTATATTTGCTCCTGAAGATATGCCAACACCTAATCCCAATTCTTTTGCCAATTTTCTTGACATATTTATTGCATCTTCGTCATTTACTAATTCAATATCATCTATTGCATTTCTATCTAATAAATCTGGAACAAAATCATCGCCTATTCCCTCTATTTTATGATTAGCTATTTTTTCTCCTTTAGATATTATTGGCATTTTGTCTGGTTCTAATGCCACTATTTGAAAATCATCAAACTCTTCCCTTAGCCTTTTTCCTATTCCCATTAAAGTTCCACCTGTGCCAACTCCTGAAACAAATGCATATACTTTTTCTGGCAATTGCTGTATTATCTCACCACCTGTTGTCTCATAATGAGCCAAATAATTGTCTTTATTTGCAAATTGATTAGCTAAAAATCCATTTATTTCTTTTGCTTTTTTCTCCGCTTCTTCCACGCACTTAATAAATCCACCCACTTCTTTTGAAATTAAAATCACTTTTGCTCCAAATCCTTTCATCAAGCTCACTCTTTCTTTACTTGCCCAATCCGGCATATAAATATATACTTGATGATTATAATAACTACCTAAAGCTGCTAATGATATTCCCGTATTTCCACTTGTAGCTTCTACTATTGGCATATTATCTTTTAATATTCCTCTTTCCTTTGCATTTTTAATTATATAATATGCTACCCTATCCTTAATACTCCCTGTCAAATTATAATATTCTAATTTAGTATATATACTTCTTTTTTCACCATCAAACACATAATCTATTCTTACCATTGGAGTATTTCCTATTAATTTATTTAAACTTTTCACTTTGCTCTCCCCCTTTTATATAAAAAACTATGTAAACGATTTATAAGTTTACATAGTTTTTTAATATATATTATGGATTATCTTCATCTTTGTTACTTTGCTATTATACTCTATCTATGAAATCTTCATCACTTTGTTTCAATCTCAAATATCCAAGCTCTTCCCAAACATTGTAAGCTAAATTTAACCTAAAAACTAGTGTTGGTTTTGCTCCAGCCCTATTTTTATCTACTACACAAGAATAATATCTAACATCTGGGTCAGAATATTTTTTCAAATCATAAAATTTAGTGTCTACCTCTTTTAAAGAATATTCATAATTTTGCAGAGTACTTCTATTAATTTGTTTTAATAAACATAGAGTATCTAATACCTCTTTTACCGTTTTACTTACAGCTAAATCATTTACAGTTAAATTTACAGGCAATGTTTGCGTTTCTGAAAGTTGAAGTGTAGAACAAATATATATGCCAAAATTTTGCGCTAAGTTAGAAAGAATTGTTGCAGTCTTTTTTAACTCTTCGCCTATACCAATATTAGCCGTATCTGTTTTCAATGTATCATAGAATACATATTCAATTTGATATTTGTAGTAATAGTTCATTATTACCTTTCTTAACTCATCATTTGTGTGGTCTGTTATATTTATAAAATATATTGAATTATTTAATTGCTTATTTGCCCAATCTGTAACAGCTATTACTTTTCTAAAATCCTCAGAAACTTTAAGTAATCGCTTTGAAAATTCTAATTGACTTTCTCCTTCTTCTTTTAATACATAGCCATCTTCGTCCACCTTTACCTTTTTAGGGTCATCCGGCCTAAATTTAAACTCCAACAATTCACCCTCTGATATTTTAAGATTTTGGCCATGAATTTTTTGTATTTCTTCATTGTTTAGTATTGTAGTAATAAAACATAATTTCATTTTTTCTTCTGACATTTCGTTCGAAATTACAAGAACTTTTTTCTTATGTACCAAAGCTACATGAGCAGCCAAATCTATTGTAAATCTACTTTTACCAGCATTTGATGGCATTGCGAAAGCCATAGTTTCGCCTTTTCTTATTCCTTTAAATATTTCTGTTAATATTGGAAATGGTAGAGGAAGTCCATTTGTTAAATTATTGTCTCCCCTCTCTAAAAAGCTTGTTAAACCTACATTTAGGATTGACCTTTTAAATTTTTCTGTGTCATTTACCTGAACAATTGCACTTTTTACCTCGTCCACAGACATTTTATTATATAGTTTATATTTAGTTATTTCTACCACTTCGTCTTGAATATTTTTGATAGGTATTGCTAAATAATTTTTACGTAATATGAAAAGCTTTTTTAACTCTATATATACTTTTTCCATGTCATAATTAATGCCTTCTACACTACGCTTTAAACTCTCCTTTTGTCTGAACACCTCTTCTGAATCTTTAGAAAAGTTAAATCCTTCCTTAGCAACTTCTGGCGTATATCTTCCTCCCTCTGTAAAAAGCACACTTTTATATATATTTAATATACTAGCATCCTCAAAATAACATTCATCATATAGGAAATAATATTTTACTATTTGTTTTGGATCACTTAATAATAGTCCCATATAAACGTGTTCTAAGTCTATATTACTTAACTCTGGTGGATAGATTGGCCCTTTATCTTCATCATTTTCGCTTATATTCCCTCTTCTGCTTGAAATGACAATTTTTTTCTCACTTTTATTCTGCGCTTTATTATCTTCTTTTTTTGTTTTATTTTCATTACTTTCTTGCTGTTTTTTAGGTTTATTTTGCATCTTACTTATTTGATCTAATTTTTCTAATGCCTGATCAAAATCTTTATTTTTGATATCCTCTTTCACTTGTTCAACTAATTCCTCATTTTCATCAGTAATTGGAATGCTATCTATTAAACTATTTAATCTATTAACACTTTCTTCGTCCATGATTGGCTCCTTTCTTTATCATAAGTTCATTTTATTTATATCATAAAATATTTGCAATATCAATATTAAAAATTCTGGATTTTTTGCCATATTTATGCTATTATATACTCTGTACTAATTTAAGGAAGGACGTGATTTAATTGGCATTTGACGGAATTGTTACAAAAGCAATCTGTTCAGAGTTAAATGAACTTTGTGATGCAAAAATTACTAAAATATTTCAACCAAATAAAAATGATGTAGTATTAGGTCTTTATTTTCAAGGCTCAAATTATGCATTAAATATTTGTACAGATTCTCAGTATTATAGACTACACTTAACTACACACTCAAAACCTAATCCTCAAGTAGCACCTAATTTTTGTATGGTTCTTCGCAAGCATTTAATTGGCTTACATATCAAGAATATTATTACAAACAATCTGGAAAGAGTTGTTACTATTGAGTTTGAAGGCTTTGATGATATAAATGATATTGTGCTAAAGAAATTAGTAATTGAACTTATGGGAAAGCACTGCAATATTATCCTATTAGATGACCAGAATTTTATAATAGATAGTTTGCGACATATACATAGTGAAAACAGTACTCGTGTTATTACACCTCATGTAAAATACTCATATCCTACAACTGATAAGGTTAATTTTTTGGATTGTTCATCTTTTCAAGAATTTCGCCAACTTATATATACTCAAAACTCATATATAGATTTTGCTAATGTATCCAAAATTATTAGTAAGACCTTTAATGGTATAAGCCATAGCTTTATCGAAAATGCTTTAAATTATCTTGGCATTACTGAAATTAATGACACTTCACTTGAGAAAATTTATGCTTTCACTAAAGACATTGTAAACCGCACTGACAATTTACAATTACAATTTGAAACTTTTAATGATAAAGATTATGCACTCATTCCTTGTGATGATTATGAAAATTTGTCATTGAATTTTTTTATTGATGATTTTTACTATAACAAAGAAACGTCTGAGGAATTTAAAAGTTATCGCAACAGTGTTTTAAAGTTGATTTTAGTTGTATTGAAAAAGTACAAAAATCGTTTGCTAAATATTAATCAAAAACTAAAAGATTGCGAAAATAAAGATACTTATAAGTTATACGGAGAACTTATAACTGCCAATTTATATAAGTTTAAAAATGACAATTTAAGCGAAATCACTGTTGAGAACTATTATAATAATAATGCACCAATTACAATACCATTAAATACACGATATAATCTTTCTGACAATGCTAGATTATATTTTAAGAAATATAACAAACTTAAAAACACCCTAAACATTGTTGGCATTCAGAAAAAAGAAACTCTAAATGAATTGGATTATATAGAAAGTGTTGTTTATGAATTAGAAAATGCTAAAACTATTCAAGAAGTTTCCGATATCTTTGAAGAAATTTCTGAAAATGACATTTTCAAAGAGCAAACTGATAAATATAAAATAAAGCATAAAACTGCAAAAGTAAAAAAATCTACATTAACAAAAAATAAACTTGTTTCTTTTAATCCTTTGAAATACACAATAGATAATTTTACTTTGTATGTAGGAAGAAATAATAAGGAAAATGATTATCTTACACTTAAATTTGCTAAAAAAACTGATTTGTGGTTTCATACAAAAGATATACACGGAAGTCATGCAATTTTAAAACTTACAGGCAATATTAAACCAGATAATGATGTATTGATAAAATGCGCTGAAATTGTTGCATATCATAGTAAAGCTAGAAATTCTTCTAATGTGCCAGTTGACATTTGTGAAGTTAAATATGTAAAAAAGCCAAATGGTGCTAAGCCTGGTATGGTAATTTATTCAAATAATATAACTTTAAATGTTCAGCCTAAAGAATCTTGAAGCATTATAAAGCCTTTACATAAATCATATTTTTTGGTATAATTATAGTAGTTTGGTAATGAATGGAGTAATTTATAATGGATAAGATGAAAAGATTTTTTATGTATGCTTTATGGATAATTCTCTTCTTTCTATTTTCTAATTTTTTAATTGCTGTAGGACTAGAGTCTAACTATAAAGATTTAAGAAGAGATGATAACCTAGCTCAAGTAAATATATATCAAGCGCAAGCTACTAAAGTAAATGGTAGGATTAGAGGCATTGTAACAAATTCTGATGCTAATGATATTAGTGGCAAGTATTTGGAATTTAGATTTTATTCTAAAAGAGATGTTTATCTAGGAAAACAATATATACAAATTGGTGATTTAGATAAAGACCAAACTCAGAGCTTTGAGATGTTTTTCAAATTAAAAGATACCAGTCATTATGAAGTTTCAATTGTAGATGAAAAAACAAATGAAAATGAAGATATTGAACTTCTTCCAAGTGATTGGACAAGGCCAGAAGTTCTTTTAGCAACAGCTTTGGCTATACTAATTATCTGGTAATAAAATATTATTAATAAATAATTTTGATGTACCGCGTAGCGACCAAACGAGCGGAAGCGAGTGCGATTGGAGCAACCTCTCTTATTACCGTTAATTTTTGAGGTTGCGACAACAAGGTACAAAAAATTATTTATTAATAATATTTTTGTTATATAATTATTTATAGCCATGAATTGTAACATTAAAATTAGCGAAATTTATTATAGTTCTATCTCTTTTTTTAAAGATGTAGAATATATTAAAATTTTATCTACTTTTCGCTCTAGTGCTTGTTCCAATGCCATTTTATACAATTCTAACTGCTCTTTATATTTATCTATAAGTTCTTTCCCAGTTTTGTCTTTTACAAAGTCTGTTTTATAATCTACTAATATTAGTTTTTCGTCTTTATCAATATAATATAAATCTATAATACCTTGAACTAATACTTCTTCCTCAGTCTCCTCTTTATAAATATCTGCTGCTTTTAAATTTATATAGAAAGGCTTTTCTCTGTATACTTCTTTTGCTGATTTTAGATTCTTCCATATTTTGGATTTAGTAAACTCCAATAATGCATCCACATTTATATTTTCCGCTTCTACCTGCGTAATCAATTCTCGCTGTACTAAATTTTGCACTAATTCTTGCATTTTTTCACGTGTATAATCTACATTAGTATTTAATAGTTTGAAACAATTATGCAGTAAAGTACCTTTTTGAGCTGGAGTAAGTTTCTCTGAAGTATCTGTTTTAATAAATTTAGGTGGTTCAAAGTCTATTTGTTCTAAAGCATGAACCGACTGTTTTATGTTACTTACAGATGTTTTCGTTGGAATTGTAGTTGCTACAACATATTTATATTTGTAATTTAAGGTTCTATCTATTTGCTCATTTTCACGCTTAATATTCATATAATTTGTATCTCTTAAGTCCAATTTCTTTGATTTCTCTTCTAATAATACAGTTACATTAATTGGTTCTTTTAAAACATTTTTAAATTCTGTTTGAGCTTCTTTTTTAGGTATCACATTAAAATCTACAAATTGATTCATAAAATCTTTATTATATAAATAAACTAGCAATATCCAATCAATGTATTTTTTATATTTCTTAATTAATATAGGATTTATTTTGCCATTAATTTTGCTATATCTTGCTACATATTCTTGCATTTTTTCCATATCTTTTTCATAATTTTTCTTTATTCCTGTAATTATTAACTTTTCTTTAGCACGAGTAAGGGCAACATATAAGATTCGCATTTCTTCAGAAAGAGTCTCTACTAATACCTGATTTCGTACCGCAGCTTTGCTTAATGTATCATATTGTACCTGTTTTTCATAATTAATATATTTTACTCCTATTCCTAGTTCTTGATGTAATAACACATTTGAGTTCAAGTCTCTTAGGTTAAAACCTTTCCCTGTATTTGACAAAAACACAACTGGAAATTCTAGTCCTTTGCTTTTATGAATACTCATTATTCTTACTACATTTTCATTCTCACCTATAATTTTAGCTGCACTTAAATCTCCACTGCTTAAACTTATTTTTTCAATAAAGTGTATAAAGTTATATAAACCTTTAAAACTAGCTGACTCATATTGTTTGGCTCTTTCAAATAGCATTTTCAAATTTGCTTGTCTTAATTCGCCATTTGGCATTAGTCCCACATAATTGTAATATCCTGTATCAGAGTAAATTTTCCATATTAGTTCATCTAATGCCATATATTCTTGTTCTTCTCTCCATTTTTCTATTTTTTCAAAAAATCTTTCTATTTTTTTTCTAAGTTCTATTCCTACAGAAACCTTTGCTTTTTCCATACCAGTATAAAAATCACAATTTTTATCTGCTAGCCTAATTTCTATTAGCTCATTATCACTAAAACCTCCTATAGTTGAACGTAGTACAGTCACTAATGGAATATCTTGAATCGGATTGTCTATTATTTTTAGCAAGCTCATTATTGTTTGAATTTCTATTGAATCTAAGTATTCTTGAGAGCTATCAGAAAAAACAGAGATTCCTAGGTTTATTAGTTCTTGCTCATACACTGGAGCAGCATTTGAAGTTGCTCTTAATAAAATTACAATATCTTTACATTTAATATCTCTATATTGTTTTTCCTTTTTATCATATACCTGTACTTTATTATCGATCATCTTCTTTATTTTATTTGCCACATATCTTGCTTCTAATTGTATATCTTCTAAGCGTTCTTCATCTTCTTCTTTTTCTTCTTGCTCATCCTCTTCTTCAATTTCTTCTTTTTTATCCTGTTCTTCTATACTAAGTACGTTGATTTCTATATTTTCGTTTTGATTTATTTCTGGATAACTTGCACCTAAATTCAAATATTCTTCCGTATTATATTCTATGTCACCTAAGTTTTGACTCATAATGTTTTGAAAGATTATATTAGTAAATTTTAATATATTCTTTTTACTTCTAAAATTTTTAAATAACTGTATTTTTAAATCTGGCAAATTAGCAGTACTCTGATTGTTTCTTTCTTCTTTTTTACTATAATTAAAATATTTATTTAAAAATAGTTCTGGCATTGCTTGCCTAAATTTATAAATGCTTTGCTTTACATCTCCTACCATAAAAATATTGTTGTTTCTTGATACTGCATTTAAAATGTATTCCTGTACAAGGTTACTGTCTTGGTATTCATCTATTGCAATTTCCTCATATTTGTTTTGATATTTTTTAGCTATATCAGTTTTTTCTAAATTTCCATTTTCATCTTGTTTAATTAGTATTGATAAAGCTAGATGCTCTACATCATTAAAGTCAACCATATTTTTTTCTCTTTTGCTTTTTTTAAATTGATGTCCAAATTCTAATACCAGTTTTTCTAATTTTTTAAGTATAAAATACATATCATAGATATCGTGGTTAGCTTCTTCAGAATCACATAAGAGAATTTTAGACAAGACTTTCTTGAGTTTATCTTTTATATCATCTCTAGCTTTTTTAGCTTCATTTTTTACTTCTGAGCTTATCCTTTTCCCTGGCCATCTATCAAACACGATATTTTGTATTATCATATAAGCTTTATCCCAACTGTACAAATTATCCTTCAAATTTTGTAATTGTTTTATATCATTAGTAATTGTATTTTTAAATATTTCTAGTTCATTATCATAAGATAGATTTTCTTCTACTTTTTCTAAAGCAGAAATATCATCTATTACTTCTTCTTCCACTTCTTTTAATAGAATTTTCCCCCAAGGAGTGTTACTAAAATCTACTTGTAGATTTTGGCTTATATTAAACATTTCTACCTTTTCATCTAGCCATTTTTCTGGCGATGGGTTACTTTGTATATATTGATATATTTTTAATATTAAGTCTTTTAGTGGAGTATCATCTCTATAACTTGTATATGTATCTATTAATTTTAGGAAGTCTTCATTTTTTTCTTCATATTTTTTTTCAAACATATCTTCCAAAATATCTTGTTTCAGCAATTCTATCTCAGTTGTATCGCCTATTCTAAAGTTTGGCGATAAATTTTCAAATTCAAAAAAGTTATTTCTTACTACATCTAAACAAAAAGAATCTATTGTGCAAATACTTGCTTTCCCTAATAATGTAATTTGCCTTTGCAGATTTTCATCGTCTGGAGTTTCTTCTAGTTTTTTATATATTGCATCTAATACTCTTTCACGCATTTCAGAAGCGGCCGCATTTGTAAATGTTACAACTAGCAACCTATCTATATCTATTTTTTCATTAATTATTTTATTTATAATTCTTTCTACTAAAACTGCTGTTTTACCACTGCCAGCAGCTGCTGCAACTAATATATTGGAATTTTTTTCATATATAGCATCTTGTTGCTCTGCTGTCCATTTAACATCTGCCACAATAATCACTCTCCTAATTTTCTGAACGGTTGTTTGTATTTTATCATCGTTTAAAAGTTTTGTCAATCCATTTTTTAGCTTTTCTTAATATTTTGTTAATTAATTCTTTTATTATAGACTTTTTCTACTTATTGTGATAAAATTCCTTATATTTATACAAATTTTTCTTTAGGAGGAAATATTAATAATGGATAAAGATATAGAAAGGTTTAACCCAGATATTTCTTTAGGACTAACTGATAAACAGGTTCAAAGTCGTATAGATGCTAATTTAATAAACCATGATACTACTGTACCTACTAAAAGTGTAAAAAAAATTTTATTCGATAATTTTTTTACTTTATTTAATATAATCAACTTAATATTAGCTATAGCAATTTTTTGTGTTGGTTCTTACAAAAATATGCTTTTTTTTATTATAGTAATTATAAATACTGCAATAAGTACAATTCAAGAAATTCATTCTAAACATGTTGTAGATAAATTATCAATAATGGCTGAATCTAAAGCTAAAGTTATTCGTAATGGGAAAAAGTGTGAAATTCCCATCCATGAATTGGTTTTAGATGACATAATTGAGCTAAACACAGGCGTACAAGTTTCTACAGATTGTAGAATTAAAAATGGTGAACTTTTAATAAATGAATCTTTTATAACTGGCGAACCAGACAGTATCACTAAAAAGGTTGGAGATAAAATACTTTCTGGAAGTTATGTAACAAGTGGTAAGTGTCTAGCTCAAGTTGAAAGTGTTGGTGAAGACAATTATACTGCTCAAATCTCAAGTGGTGCCAAATATGTAAAAAAAGTCAAATCAGAAATTATGCGTTCTCTAAATAAAATCATAAAGTTTTTAACTTTTGCAATAGTCCCTATAGGTTGTGCATTATTTTATAGTCAATTGCATTTACAGGGCGTTTCTTTTCAGGAAGCTGTTGTGCAAACAGTTGCAGCTATAATTGGCATGATACCTGAAGGACTTGTACTTTTAACGAGTACTGTTCTTGCAATTAGTGTTATTAGACTTTCGAAATCAAAAGTTTTAGTTCAAGAGCTATACTGCATAGAAACTTTGGCTAGAGTAGATACTTTGTGTTTAGATAAAACAGGAACTTTAACAGAAGGCTCTATGGAAGTTATGGATTTTGTCACTATTACTAATAGTCTTTCTGGTCATTTAACTTCCAAAGATGAAATAAGCAATATTTTAGCAAATATTGCACACGCCTCAGAAGACGAAAATGCAACTATGCAAGCTATTAAAACTTATTTTAATAATATTAGAAATGAATTTTCTCTTATTAAGCGAGTAGCTTTCTCTTCTAGCACAAAGTGGTCTGGCTTTCAATTTGAAAATGTTGGCACATATATTATTGGTGCTCCTGAATTTGTGTTAAAAGATGATTTTGAGAAGTATAAAACTATAATAAATAAATATGTTGACAATTACAGAGTTCTAGCTTTAGCACATTCATCTCAAAGTTTTGGTGCTAATAATAGCTTACCACAAAATCTTGAATTAATCGGCTTAGTACTTATATTAGATAAAATTAGAGATGATGCAACTTCAACAATTAAATATTTTGAAGATCAACATGTAGATATAAAAATAATATCTGGTGATAACCCAATAACAGTTTCTAAAATCGCTAAAAGGGTTGGAATTAAAACATATAATTCATACATTGATATGTCTACTTTAAAGGAAGATAATCATGAAAATTTGTCTGAAATTGTTTCAAAATATACTGTTTTCGGCAGAGTTAGTCCAACTCAGAAGAAAGCTTTGATTCAAGCCTTAAAAGCAAATGGGAAAACTGTTGCAATGACTGGTGATGGAGTAAACGATGTTCTTGCCTTAAAAGAAGCGGATTGTAGCATAGCAATGGCAAATGGAAGCGATGCAACTAAGAATGTTTCACAATTAGTTTTGTTAAACTCAAACTTCTCTGCAATGCCTAAAATTGTAGCCGAAGGCAGACGCACAATAAACAACATACAACGTTCTGCTTCACTATTCTTAGTAAAAACAATCTACTCTTGCCTATTATCTATAATATTCCTATTTGCAAGAGAAGAATATCCATTCATACCAATTCAGTTAAGCTTAATTAGCGTAATCACTATCGGAATCCCTTCATTCTTGCTTGCGCTAGAGCCTAACAAAGAAAGAATAAAAGGTGATTTCTTACGCAATGTAATCTCTAGGGCTCTGCCTACAGGCCTCACAGTTGCAATTAACATACTAATTTTAATGATTTTGAACAAAAACCACCTTATCCCTGATGACTACTTCTCTAGCTTATGTGTAATCTCTACAGGAATGTGTGGACTTCTACTATTATTTACTTTAACCAAAAAAAGAAAAGGAGAAAACAGCAAATTGCCATTTTCCATCTACAGGCTAGCACTTGCAATCATCATGGCAATAGTCTTCATCATAGGATTAACTGCATTTGGCTGGTTTTTTAGCATAGTTAATATAAGTGTAATTAGTGGCTATATAATTGAATTATTCATATTGTCCTTTGCCATTTTCTCAATATTAAACTTAATCTTTAGAGTTGCATTAAAGGCAAAATGAAGATGCTTTTGGGGACGGAGGAAAAAAACATCTCCCAATTTGCACTAGATGCCGCAGAAGAGCCATCGCTTTCGCAATGGCTCTTTGTTTGGGTAGCCTTACAAGGCTACTCTCTAATGGAGCTTAAATTATTATTTCGCTCGGTCCTTTGGCTGAACGAAGCACAAGAGTTAGTTCTCTCGCCAATGTATCTGTATCCATTGGGCAAGAAAACAGAAACTCTACATACTGAAGCATCGTAAAACGATGCTTGTTCTCCTTTTCCCAAAGGGTCTCAAAGTTCCCTTTAAGGCCTTGCAAAGAATGCCATGCGTTTTCCAGCGCATCGGCCTTCTGGCCATCGTCTGTCGCTTTAGCATACTTTGCTAAAGTTACTTGGAGCCAATCTAGCATCATTACTTGATTGTACTCCTCTTTGGCTGTAATTAGCCTTTCGCGTGCCTCCATTAAATTATGATTCATAAAATTGAACCCTCCCAAAAATAATTTTGCGAGATTTCTCGCTTATCTTTAATTATACAACATTTAGTACTACAAGTCAAATTTACCGCTTGTTTTTATGTTTACATAATTTCATTTGTCGGTTACAAAAAGTTAAAATTGAAACATCATTAAAACTCTCTTTCAAATTTTAATAATTTTTCTTTTTTATCAATTCCACCTGCATACACAGTCAGACTCCCATTTACACCAACCACTCTATGGCACGGAATTATAATAGCAATTGGATTATGCCCTACAGCTCCTCCAATTGCTTGTGCTGACATTGTTTTTTTATTTTCCTTTTGTGCAATCTGTTTTGCAATTTCACCATAAGTCACTACTTCTCCATAAGGTATTTTGCAAAGTTCTTTCCAAACTAATTGCCTAAAATCACTTCCAATTGGCTTTAATGGAAGTTCTGAAATATCTGGCTTTTCTCTGTTGAAGTACCTATCTAACCAATTTTTAGCCTTATTTAAAACATGTATATTCGTTCTTCGAATCGCTTGACTAAGAATTGGATATCCAAAATACTTTTGCCCTTCTATCCAAAGACCTACTATATTTTCTTCATCACTCGCAATCGTTAATTTACCTAACATAGAATTATATTCCGTATAATAAAACATTTTATTTCCTCATTTCTTTTTTGAACTTTAAGGAATGTCCCCAAAGTTCATCTTGCATTTAAGGCTACACACTTAGAGCTTAGCTCCATTTCGCTTTTGAACTTTAAGGAACGTCCCCAAAGTTCAATTCGTCTTCTTCTTCCTGTGTTAAATATCCATATTCAACCATTTTGTCAGCTACTTGCTTTTGCCTTTCTTTAGCTAATTCTGGATTAACTTTGGGATTGTATGCTGAAGGCGCATTAGGAATACCTGCTAACATTATTGCTTCGCCATCTGTCATTTCTTTTGGTTCTTTTCCGAAGTATCCTTCACTAGCTTCTTTTACGGTATAATATCCGTTACCAAAATATGCAGTGTTTAAATATAATTCTAATATTTCGTCTTTATCACACTGCTTTTCTATTGCAAACGCCATAAAAACTTCAGCTATTTTTCTTTCCATTTTCTTTTCCTGCGTAAAGTAGATATTTTTTGCAAGCTGCTGTGTAATTGTACTTCCACCCTCTACGTAACTCATTGCTTTTATATCATTAATTGCAGCACGGCCAATTGCAATTATATCTATCCCAGAATGTTGATAAAACCTGTGGTCCTCAACTGATATGACTGCATTTATATAAATTTGAGGCAGTTCAGAAAGTGCTGTATAATTTTCTCTTGATTTTATTTCTTCAATTTTTTCATCTAATGGCGTTTCTTCAATTGCTTCTTTATACATATTATAGCCATTGCCCACAAAAAGTAAGCCAATACTAATTGTGACTAATATTATTACAATAATTATCCTTTTTACTATTTTCAATTTTCTCACCACCATATACTATATTACTACATTTTTTCTAAATTTGCATTGTTTTAACCTTACATTAATCTTACAAAATTGTTAGAAATTGTTCTTTATTTATAGTATATAGTAAATTGGTTTATAAAGCAATTAAGTATTTCTTAATTTTATAGTTTTATGAACTTTAAGGAACGTCCCCAAAGTTCAATTACTCTTTTCAAGCATTTAGCGCATTTTTAGACTTATTCATCATCTTTTTAGCTAACGCGCAGATTATTGGATTTGTTGCAGATACTGCTTCTAAGTTTTTCTTTTTTCCTAAAATTTTTAGACAAGTGTCTGTATAATCAACTACCATATCTAATCCAGATATAAATGATGCCATGTCAGAGTTTAAGAATACCATTGGAGCTGCCATTTCTTCTGATGTTGCAAGTCTTCCTGCTAAACCAGCTTCAGCAATTAATGCTTCTTCTCCTCCTACCATGTCTTGGAATTCTTGTTTCATTCCTGTATCTGTAGAACCTGGTAATACATTATTCATCCTAATTCCCATTTTTGCAAATTCTACTGATTGCTCACATATAAATTGTGATAAACATCTTTTAGAATACATATATGCAAATGTTGAAGGTGCATTTGCTGCTAATTTTTTAGTTAAATCTTGTACTTCTTCCCAAGTTTTTGCATGTACTACTTTATTTTGTTCTCTTTTAAATTTTTTCCATTCCAAACCTGCTGTAGAAGTACAATAGACAATAGCTCCTCCTTTACTCATTCTATTTTTTAAATAATTTAATGTAATATACATATTAGCTGTATAATTACAATCAAAAGTTGTTCTATAATCTGTTTTAGCTCCTGAAAGTCCAGCAATACCAAAAAAGGCATCTATATGCTCTGGAATTTTCTTAAATGTTTCATCTATTTCTTTTTTATTTGCTAAATTGCATTTAATAAATTCTGTAATTCCGTCAACTTTGCATTCATTCATATCTATTGCATAAACTGCTGCTCCTAAATCTACAAGCATTCTAGCTGTAGCTTCTCCCATTCCACTAGACGCACCTGTAACAACACATATTTTATTTGTATATCCAAAATAATCTTCCATAATTTACACCTCTTCTTTAGTTTTTTTCTTATTTTATCATAAGTTATTGTAGAATAAAACATTTCTTTGCAAATTTTTGAAAAATTTTCTATTAAATTATTTGCAACTATCAGAGTTCAGGACACCTTATATAAAGTGAGCTCCTGCTGTTTTGGCCGTTACCATCGTCAGAAGGAATGTTGTTTCCACCTGTTCTACGGTAGCTCGCTGGATATTCGCTACCAGACCAGTAGTAGTAGCCACTCCTAGAAATCCTGTTATTGCCGTTTGCAGCCTCCATAGTCCATTCTCTCATATTTCCAGCCAAGTCGTATATATTATTTGCTTTTGTATAATCAGCACTTCCTGTTGGAATTATTGTGTGAGAACCGTTATTCTTCATTGATGTTCCTCCACTTGTATTTGTGTATGTAAATATTGCATCTGAATAATTTCCCCAACTTGTAGAGTTTTCACATATCTCTGTTATACTTCTATTTCCACTTTCTACTAGCCACATTAATGTTCTGTCCCACTGACATCCCCATATCATTCCTGTTTCTACTTGCTTATTTGCTCCTTTTAATTTTTTGCACTTTTTATACATTGTGTACCATGTTTGTTCATCTATATCTGTATTTCCTTTTTGTACTACTACTATATCTTGTGATAAATTTCCTGTCTCATACCTTCCTATATAAAATCCTCCATATTTCTTTACGCTATTTATCATATTATTAAAATCTTTTTGCATTTCTAATAATAGGTCATGTCTTGTCATTGAGCCTAAGCCATATTGTTTTAGATAACGATTATTATCATAACTACTTAAAATACCTAATACACTTGGCTCTACGTAATCTGCACTATGTAATATATACATTACCCCATTTATTTCACTCCAGTTAAGTGGATATGCTCCTGTTGTTGCATCATAATTTGCATTCGAACTACTTGTTGCAAAATTATATAACTTGCCCCATTTTTTTCCACTACTATCTGTTCCATACATTTTATTTACGTCTGGCACTGGCACCCATACATATTGATTTCTTGTTTCCTGTGCTTCTGCTACATTTGTGTCTGTTACTGGATCTTCTCCTTCATATATTACATAACCTTTGCTTATTTCATTTTCTCCTTTAGCTTGGCTTCCTACATAGCCTCTTGGCACTGGAACCTTCTTCCCTTCTATATCTGTCTGCACTGTCATATTTTCATTATCTACAAGCTCACTTGACTGCACAGCTTTTGCATTTTGTATGTCTTGTGTCACTACATCAGTTTGCGTCAGCTGATTACTTTTACTTGCTGTCTCAATTTTATTTTGACTAGTTACAATTGCAAAAGTTACCCCTATAAATATTAATACGATCATAATAATGATTATAAATGCAATAAGAATCATTTTTTTCTGACTATAATTTGATTTTTTTTCTGAATTCCCCATAATTAATCAATTCCTTTCATTTTTCTTTTGATTTTAAAGTATTTGTATAATTATTGCGATTGTTCGCAATAATTATATTATAGAGAAATTAAAAAGTCAACAATTAATTTGCGATTATTCGCAAATATTTGTAGTCCCATTTTGATATAATTTTTATATTAAAAAAGAGGTGAGTTTATGCAACTTTCGGAGGCTGTGCAGAAAAGAATTATAAATCTTTGTAAAGAACAAAACATAACAATAAATAAATTAGCAACTAATTCTGGATTGTCATATTCTACTGTTTTTAGCATATTTTATGGAAAAAGTAAAAGTCCAAAATTGGCTACCATACTACATATATGTGAAGGATTTAATATTGAATTAACTGACTTTTTTAATGACCCATTATTTAAAGATGTTGAATTTGAAGATGAATAAAAAGCAAATACTTTTTAATAGTAAATGCTTTTTATTTTTTTAAATTTTGTCGACGTTGTCGACAAAATTCTGAATGTAAGTAATCTTCCGGCTATGCCGGTAGTAACATAAGCTTTAGCTTTGTAGCAAAGCAACTCCTTTCATGCTATAATATCAATATGTTTCGACGCATAATTGATAAAATAAATGAAAGGAGTTGCGTATCATGAATAGTATATTCAGTAAAAAAACTAAAGAAGAAAGCACTACATATGATACAATGTCAAGTT
>CALXJQ010000025.1 GCA_944388665.1 uncultured Clostridia bacterium | reverse complement strand
ACATGGTGGACAAGTTTATTTATTAAGGGAAAGCGAGGAAAGATAAATTTGATGAGCTTTAAATGTGATTTATGTGGCAAAAAGACAACAACATTAAGAACAGTAGTACTTTATAAAAAGTCTATAGATTATTGTTCTAGCTGTGAAAGAAAAATGAAAAAGTTGCTTGAAGAGTTTAGGGGAGAAATGCGAGTAAGATATTTGAGTTATGAAAAAAGTATTAAGGAGCTAGAAGAAGAGTTTTTAGAAAAGAAAAATATTTTTAAAGGAGAAGAAGATGACAAAGGAAGAATTAATTAGTTTATTGAAGGATTATAAAGAAAATAAAGCTAGATTAAAGATAAAGTTGAAAGAGCTAAAACTAGCAAGAATAGTTTTAAAATCTTTGCGACAAATTGATGTTAACTTAACTCCAAAAGTAGAAATCAATGGGGATATACATAGCAAAAATAAAATCTCTGACAAAGTGGCAAGACAAGTAGAAGAAAATGACGAAAAAAGAAGGGAAAAAGAAGAGGAAATAAAAAGCTTAGAGAAACAAGTAAAAGAACTAAGAGAGAAAGTAGAAGCAGTGGAAGATAGATTAGAGGCTCTAAAATATAAAGAAAGAGAGTTATTGTATGCATATTACATAGAAGGCAGAACATATCAGGATATAGGCAATAATTTGTATTTTAGATTATTTAATCAAACGAGAGATGCAGACACAATAAAGAAGATAGTAGACAAGGCAACCAGAAAAATGTTAAATTTGTAAAATTCCCTATTTTTTCCCTCTATTTGAGGTATTAATTACTATTTATATATAGTATAATAGTAGTGCCAAGAAAAGTGCTACAATATTGAATTATAAAGTCGTAATTGGAGAGAAGCCAGTTAATCCCGAGCGACTAGGCCCTTTGCTGCTAAAATCTTAGTGCAGAATAGCTATAATAGCTATTCTTTTTATTTATAAAATCAATGCTAGGTAAAAGTGTTTAAAAAGCTATCATTTATTAATTTTATATAGTAAGAGCCTTCCTAGCGGGCTCTAATAAATTTGGGAATAGTTAAATGGTATAACAACAGGCTTTGACCTTGTTATTCTTAGTTCGAGTCTAAGTTCCCAAGCCAGAGGCTGGGTAGTTCCCAGATATGCGTCAGTAAAAAGTTGGGATACCTGCGTTGAAAATAAAATCAAAATCCCATACATGGCAGAGTAATTCAAACAGCTTTGAACCTTGTCTTGAAAACAAGTGGAGCAGAAATGCTTGGGGGTCGGCACCTCACTCTGTCGCCAAAAAGTAGGTGTTAATATGACAAATGAAGAACGTTTAAGAAAATATATACAAGAACATTGTAAAAACTGCAAGAATAAAGATAAAGAATTATGCAATATTAGAATATTTAACTTAAATAAAATAATAGAAACAAAATGTGAGTTTTATGAAAGAAGAAAGAAAGAAGGAAACAATATTGAAAAAGCTAATCTTATATCATAATAATTTGCTAAGATTTGGTGGAGTAGATACATTTGTATATAACTTTGTAAAAAAGATGCATAACAAATATGACATCTTATTTTTATATACGACAGCAGACCCAGAAAATTTGAAAAGAATAAAGCAATATGTAAAAACAGAGGAATATACCAGTGAGAAGAAATATGTGTGTGATATTTGTTTATGTGCATCTGCATGGGGACAATATCCAGAAACAGTAATTGCAAAAAGTGGAAGGTATATACAAATGGTACATGCAGATTACATTAGAGCAAAAGAGGTTGGCTTTACTTACAGTAAATGGCATAAGACAACAGAGCATGTAGGAGTATCAGACCACGTTTGTAAAATATTTAAGCAGTTGTTTCCGAAAGAGAAGATAACAAGGATTTATAATTTGTTAGATGATGTACAAGAAACAAAGCCAATACTAAAGCTAATAAGTGCAACTAGAGTAAGCAAAGAAAAGCGGTTATAACAGAATGCTTAAGTTAGCTAAAGAGTTAAAAAAAGCAAATGTAAAATTTAGGTGGACTATATTTACAGACTTAAACTTATATAATCAAAAGCCGTTCGATATAGAAGAGATAGTTTACATGCAACCGAGTTATGATTTGTGGGACTACATAGCAGAGGCAGATTATGGAGTACAGCTTTCTGATACAGAAGGATATTCATATTTTATTAATGAGTGCTTAGAATATGGAACGCCAGTAATAACAACTAATTTCCCAAGCATTTATGAAAGTGTGGAAGATGGAAAGAATGGTTACATATTAGATATGGAATTAAGCAATTTAGATATAGATAAAATAGTTAATCACATTCCAAAAGATTTTAAATATGTAGAAAAAGGTAAAATAGAAGATTGGATAAATTTATTAAATAAGAAAAGGGAGAGGAGTAAAAAGATGTATAAAGTAATTGCTAAACAAAATTATACAGATAAAAGACCAGAGTTGATAGAAGAATACAATGAGGGTAAAGAAAATGTTAAATATAATTATGAAGGTAATGCAGATATAAGAGTAAATGATAGCTATTTAATTAATGATAAAAAAAGAGCAGAAGAAATAAAAGCATCTGGATTTGCAGAAGTAATAGAAGTAAAACAAAATAAAGGAACGAAAGAAAAACAAAGAAAGAAGAAAACAGGGGGAACACAAACCTAACATAAATTATTTTGATAAAGAATTGAAAGAAGAATAAAAATGATATTAAAATTATGTGCTAGATGCCAGAAGGTTATACAAGCTCCTAATAGATATTGTAGTAAATGTAAAGCAATAGTTGAGCAGCAAATAGAGAATAATAAAAAGGAAAGTATGAGTAGATACAATAAGAATAGAGATAAGAAATATAAAACATTTTACAATAGTAAAGATTGGAAGTTACTTAAAGAAGCATACAAGACTAAGCACCCTTTTTGTGAGATGTGTCAGGAAGAAGCAAAGAACCAAGGCAAGCATACAATACAACTAACAGAAGAGATACATCATAAAGAGCCAATACAAACGCCAACAGGGTGGCTTCGTAGGTTAGAGTGGAGTAACTTAATAGCATTATGTCACAAGCATCATGATATGGTGCATAATAGATTTATAAAGGTAAAACATAAACAATAAAATAACGATAAGTTAACTAAAATATATAATTTAAGATAAATTAATTATAGAAAAAGAGTGAAGTAAAAAAGCTTACTGGAAAACGGTAGGGGCACATAAAAAAGTTTTAAAGTTTCCTAGGGAGAACGGTGCGCCCCTCCTCTTTGTACAAAAAAGTCCCTAATGGAATTTATGAAGAAGAAATTGTAAATATAAAAATAGAAGGCGGTGGAAGAAATGTCTAGGCAACGAGAACCAATTGATTTATTGTTGGCTAAAGGCAAAAAGCATTTAACTAAAGAAGAAATAAAAGAAAGAAAGCTCTATGAATTAGATACTGAGAAAATAAAAAATAATATTGTAGCGCCAGAATATTTGTCAGAAACACAGAAAGAAGAATTTGATAAGATTTCACACAAACTTTCTAAAATAGGAATAATGACAGAGTTAGATTGTGATTGTTTGGCAAGGTATATAATATCAAAACGATTGTATTTAAAATATACAAGCTTATTAACAAAAGAAATTAATAAAGGAAATTTAGAAAAAATAGAAAAATATACTGCTATACAAGATAAAATGTTTAAACAATGTAGAAGTTCAGCTAATGACTTAGGTTTAACAATAACTTCAAGATGTAGGTTAATCGTTCCGAAAGTTCCAGATGAACCAAAAGTAAACAAATTCGATAAATTTAAGGTTGTGAATGGTTGATTGATAGAGTAACAGAATATGCAAAAAAGACTATTGAAGAAAATAAAATGGGGGAATTGCACATTCTGGCTTGTAAAAGACATCTTGAAGATTTAAAAAGACAAGGAACTAAAGATTTTCCATACATTTGGAAACCAGAATATTCTGAAAGAATAATAGAATATGCAGAAACGTTGACAATTGGAGAAGGCTTTGAAAGAAGACCGGTCAAACTTGTTGGAGGACAAATATTTGATTTTGGATGTCCATTTGGATGGCTAAAATTAAATGGGAAAAGAAGGTTTAGACGTTCTTATAAAAGTATGGCAAGACAAAACGGAAAATCATTTGAAAATGGTATAAAAGGAACATATATAGCAGGATTTAGCGGTTATAATTATGGAAAATTATTCACAGTAGCTACTAAAAAAAGACAAGCAAGAATTGCTTGGGAAGAAATGAAAAAGTTTATTGAAGCAGATAAAGATTTACAAGAACTTTTTGAAATTAAAGACTATAAATCTTTAATAATTTCAAATGATACAAAATGCACAATTGAAGCATTATCAAGAGAAAGCGGATTAGATGATGGATTTAGAGCGATATTTGCTTCTATAGATGAGTATCATCAACATCCAGATGCTAAAACATATAAGGCTATATACAATGGGACAAGAGCTTTAGATGAGACATTAATAAGCATAATTACAACAAGAGGAGATAAGTTAAACAGTGCATGTTATGAAATGGATAGATATTGTATAAATATTTTAAAAGGAATAGCTAAGGCAGAAGATTTCTTTGTAGATATATATGCATTAGATGAAAATGATAATATTTTTGACCCTAATAATTTAATAAAGGCGAATCCATATCTTGCGTCTACAAAGCAAGGATTAGAAAATCTAAAAACAGATATGCAAACAGCAAGAGATATGGGAGGAAGCGAATTAAGAGACTTTATGACAAAGTCTCTTAATTTGTGGGTACAAAATACAGAGGACATCTTTATAAGCCCAGAAAAGTGGAAGAAGTGTGAGTCTGATTTAGAATTAAAAGATTTAGAAGGCAAGAAATGTTATGTCGGATTAGATTTATCTAGTGGTGGAGATTTAACAACAATAGCGATAGAGATTCCTCTAAAAGATGAGGAATTTTTTATTGCAACGCAGTCTTTTATGCCAAGGGCAAGAATGGAAGAACATATTACAACAGATATTGCTCCTTATGATTTGTGGGAGAGGGAAGGACTTATTACAGTTACAGGTGGACAAACTACATACAAAAATGATTATAAGTTTATTATTAAATATTTAAAAGATATATTGGAAAAATATGACTTAGAATTACAAGCTATAGGCTACGATCCACACAATGCAGATGGATTTTTAGCAGACTTAGAAGAATTTGGAGTTCCACTTTTAGAAATAAAACAATCAGCAAGATTTTTACACGATGGAACAGAAGATATGCAATTGAATATTGAATCTAAAAAAATAAAGTATAACAAAAAAGAAGAATTACTTAGTTACAGTGTATCTAATGCAAAAATAGTAAGGAACAGTTTTGGAGAGAAAAAAATAGATAAAGAAAAAGATGCTAAAACTAAAAGAATTGACCCTGTAGATGCAATGATAGATGCACATATCACACAAATGAAATTAAAAGAAGAAGAAACTGTAGATTATAATAAAGAAATGGAAAATTATTTGAAAAATATGGGCTGGGACTAGGAGGTAACAGTTTAAATGAAATTTAACTTAAAAGATAAAATAAAAAAAGCGATAAGAAGAATAATAAATAAAACAAGTCAAGATGTTGCATTAAATCAATTGTTAGATTTTTTAGGGATAGACAAAAAGAAAGAAAAAGCTTTATCTGAAGCGACTTATTTTACTTGTATAAAATTATTAAGCGAATCTGTTGGAAAAATACCATTAAAAATTATGCAATATAATACAGATGGAGGAATAGTAACAGCGAGGGGACACCCATTATACTTTACAATTCACGATAGACCTAATCCATATATGACAGCCACAACATTCTGGGGTACTATGGAACAAAACAGAGACCATTATGGAGACGGATATGCTTGGATAAAAGGTGCAGGTTCAAAAACATCATTATGGATTTTGCCTTCTGATGAAGTAGAGATTTGGTATGATGATTTGAAAATTTTAGCTGACATTCCTGATATTTATTATATTTATTCTCATGGAGGTAAATTGTATAAATTCTCTTCAGAAGAAATAATCCATGTGAAAAGTTCTATGAGTTTTGATGGAATAAAAGGAGTACCAGTAAGAGAACAATTAAAAACTACCATAGAAGGAAATGCAAAAGCTCAAAAGATGTTGAATCAGATGTATAAAAGTGGTTTTACTGCTAAAGCAGTAGTTCAATATACATCGGATTTATCTGAAGAAAATTTAAAGAAGTTCAAGAACAAAATAGAAGAATTTGCAGGAAGTGACTTAGATGATGAGGAGGTTAGAAATATAATCCCAATCCCTGTTGGTACAACATTAACACCTTTAAATGTGAAACTAGCAGATAGTCAATTCGTTGAGGTGAAAAAATATAGTGCCATACAAATTGCATCTGCATTTGGCATTAAGCCAAATCAAATTGGAGATTATGAAAAATCTAGTTACGCAAGTTCTGAGTCACAACAATTAAGCTTTTATAAGGACACATTATTATACATATTGAAACAATATGAGGAAGAACTCAATTATAAGCTATTATCAAAAGAAGAAATAAGTAATGGATATCATTTTAAATTTAATATAGCTGTTTTACTAAGAGCAGACCAAAAGACACAGATAGAGACATTAAGTCAAGCTGTGTCTAATTTCTTGTATACACCAAATGAGGCTAGAGCTTATTTAGACAAGCCAGCTTTGCCAGGCGGAAATAAGCTACTAGGAAATGGCGCTAGTATTCCTGTTGAATTGGCAGGAACACAATATATAGATAATTCTGAAGGAAAGGAGGAGAAAAAGCAATGAAGGAAGAAGACAATAAAGATACTCAAAAAGTTCTTGAGGAAGGAATAATCTGCAAATCCGCTGGCTTGGAAAATCAAGAAGTAACAGATGATGAACTTAAAAAAATTAACAAATTTACTCTTGCTCCTCTTAAAGCAGATGAAGTTTTCACGTTTAAATTGATTTTAGGGGATAATGGTTTAGACGATAGAAATTATGAACCATTTAATTTGAATGCATTGAAGGATTTAAAGAGACTTTATGTTGGTAAAACAATGATAAAGGATCACAAAAGGACAGCAGATAACCAAATAGCTAGAGTATATGATACAGAGTTACAACAAGATTCAAGTAAATTAACTGGAGCTGGGGAAATTTTCACAAGATTGATTGCTAAATGTTATATGGTAAAAACAGAAAAAAATGCAGATTTAATTGCAGAAATAAAAGCAGGGATTAAAAAAGAAGTTTCTACGAGTTGCAGACCTAAACATGCATATTGCTCTATATGCGGAGTAGATAATATGAAAAATTATTGTATTCATTATTGGGGCAAAGAGTATGAAACACAAGATGGTAAAAAAGTATGCTATTTTACTTTAGATGGAGCAAAAGAAGCTTATGAAGTATCTTTTGTAGCAGTTCCCGCACAGCCACGAGCAGGAACAACAAAAAATTATGGTGGCAAAGAAATTAAAAAAGAAACAGATAAAAATGAAGAAGCTGAAATTAATTTGAAAATTAAAAATTTAGCTTCTTTTTTGTTTTTGGAAAAAGAAAATTTGGAGGGATAAGATTATGAATAAAAAAATGAGAGAATTATTAAGAAAAATTGAGGAAAAAAGAGCATTGGCACAAGGATATACTGAGGGAGAGAATAAAGACTTAGAAAAAGCAAAACAAATGCTAAATGAAATTGATAAATTACAAGAAGAATATGAAGTTGAAAAGAAATTATTTGAAGCTGAAAAGGAAACAGCGAAACTAACAGAAGGAGAAGCGGCAAAAGTAGAAAAAGCAATAGAAGATAAAAAAGAAGATAAAAAAGCAAAAGAAGAAAGCTCAATTGAAAAATTTGCGAGACAAATAAGAAATATAGCAAAAGGGTTAAATGAAGGAACGCCTGCTGATGGTGGATATACAGTTCCTGAAGATATTTCTACATTAGTAGAACAAAGAAGAGAAGCAAAAGCTTCTTTAATTGACTTAGTAAGTGTTGAAAATGTAACTACAAACAAAGGTAGCAGGACGTTTAAGAAAAGAAGTCAACAGACTGGATTCACAAAAGTTGGAGAAGGTGGAAAAATAACAAAAAATTCTACACCACAATTTGAAAGAATTGACTATGAAATTTCAAAATATGCTGGATATTTACCAATCACAAACGAATTGTTGGAAGATACAGACATAAATATAGTTAATACAATTGTAGAATGGCTTGGAGATGAATCAAGAGTTACTAGAAACAACATAATTTTAAGTTTAATAAAAACAAAAACAGAAACAGAATTAAAAGGATTAGATGACATAAAGAAAGTATTGAATGTGACCTTAGGAAGTGCTTTTAAATCTACATCTGTAATTGTAACAAATGATGATGGTTTACAATATTTAGATACATTAAAAGATACAGAAGGAAAATATTTATTGCAACCAAATCCTGCAAATCCAATGCAATTAAGATTAGCAGCAGGAGCAGTAACAGTTCCAATTACTGTTATACCAAATGCAGATTTACCAACAACTTCTAGCAAAATACCATTTATAATTGGAGATTTAAAAGAAGGAATTAGATTCTTTGATAGAAAACAACTTACACTTAATACTTCAAATGTTGCTTCAATAGGAGAATTAAATGCTTTCGAAGAAGACTTAACATTATTTAGAGGTATTGAAAGAGAGGATTGTAAAATCAGAGATGACCAAGCATTTGTTAATGCTTATATAGCTGCTACTCCAAGTGTATAGGGGGAATATAGATGGGAGAAAATGAAACGAATCTTCTTAAATTAGTAAAAGAATGCTTGAGCATAGTAGATAGTTCTACTTTAAAAGATAAAGAGCTTAACATGTTGATAGAAGCAGCCAAAAAGGATTTAGAAAGAGTCGGAGTAAATGTTGAAGAGCATCTTGAAGACGATTTAATGAAAAATACAATTGTAATTTATGTTAAAGCTCACTATGGGGACGGAGACATGAATAAAAAAATAGAGTATTTAAAAAGATATAAATCTAATTTGCGAGAGTTGCAGTTTTCTGAAGAATACCAAAAAGAAGCTAGAGAGGAGGTAGATAACAATGCGTGATGTAAGTTGCAAGTTGTTATCTACAGCTTATCAAACAGGAACAAAAGGAGAGCAAATTCCAACTGAAAAAACAGAAAAAGAAATTCCAATAATTGATGAAGAAAGTGTTTATGCGAATGAATTTTATCAAGGAAATGAACAAGGATATAAACCTAGTTTAAGATTAATAATTAGTATTTTAAATTATCAGGACGAGCGTGAACTAATTTATATGGGCACAGAATATTCTATAATTCGTACTCAGAAAAAAAATGAAGATGAACTTATCTTAATTTGCGAAAGGAAAGTGAAAAATGTCAAGTAGTATAGAACCTGAGAAATTATCAAAAGAAATTATGAACTACTTAGAAAATTATGTAGAAGATATAGAAAATGATGTAAAGGGAGAAACAGATAAATTAGCAAAAGAAGCAGTAAAAGAATTGAAACAAACATCTCCCAGAAGAAAAGGAAAAACACGTAAGAATCCATATTGGAAAGGTTGGACTAAAAGAAAGAATACAAAAAGTAAAAGAAGATATGTAGTTGATATATATAATAAAACTAATTATCAACTTACACATTTGTTGGAATTTGGGCATGCAACTAGAAATGGAGGATACACTACTCCACAACCGCATATAAAAAAGGTTGAAGAAAAATATAATGAGCTTTATGAAAAAGATATAAAAGATATTATAACAAGGAGGTCCAAATAAATGACATTAGAAGATTTAAAAATAAGATGTGAAGAAAATGATATTCTATATTCTTATGGAGCTTTTCAAGAAGAAGTAAAACCTCCTCATTTGGTAGCAACAGAGCCGAAAACAAATAATTTTATGGCAGATAATAGAGTTTATAAAAGAATTAGCACAATTAAACTTGATTTAACAATGAATTATTTAGATTTAGACTTAGTAAAAAAAGTGGAAGAAAAAATTTTATATGACGTTTGTTGGAATAAAACTGAAGAGACTTACTTGTCAAACGAAAAAGTTTGGGAGGTAAGTTATTTTTTTGAAATTTAAAAGAAAGAGAGGAAACAAAGATGGATAAAAACAAAGTAAAATTTGGTTTAAGTAATGTACATATTGCTAAAATGATAATTGGAGAAGAGGGAGATATTACTTATGGAACAACATTCCCAATAAAAGGTGCCGTATCTTTATCATTAGATGCTGAGGGAGATAGTGAGCCATTTTATGCTGATAACATGAAATATTATGAAAGCTACGCAAACAATGGTTATACTGGAGAATTAGAAGTTGCTAAACTACCAGAGCAATTCTATACAGAAATTCTTGGACAAAAACAAGATACGAATGGAGGAATTTTAGAAAATATAAATGACACAATATCTCCATTTGCATTTATGTATCAGATTGAGGGCGACCAAACAGGAACTAGATTCTGTTATTATAATACAACAGTTTCTAGGCCTTCTACAGAAGCAAATACTACAGAAGATACTAAAACGCCAGATACAGAAACATTATCTATTACGACTTCTGCGAGAACTGACACTGGAGACGTTAGATATAAATTACCTTTAACAGATGAAAATAAAGTAGCTTATAATGCATTCTTTGATGCAGTGCCAGAACCAACAGAAGCATCTGTTTAGTAAAAAAAAAGAGCCTTATAAATCAAAAATAAGGCTCTTTATTTTTAAATCAATATACTTATATGCCTTTAAAATGGCTAATTTTGGGGCATTTTGAAAGGAACAATAAATATGAAAAAAATTGATATTTGTGGAAAAGAATTTGAGATAGATTGTAATGCTTTTACTTATATTGCATACAGACAAAAATTTAAAGACCACGGAATTTTTGAGGATTTTAAAACAATTAATGATTTTACAACTATGCAAGTTTTATTAACAGCAGAACTTAAAAAGAAAAATCCAGAAATCTCTGAAACAGAAATAATACAAGCAGTTTCTAATTCTATGCTTCCTTATTTAGATAAGTACATAGAAGCAATAACAAGAATTGGGTATATCTGTTGCTATACAGCCAACCAAAATATTGGAGAATATGAGGATTGGCTAAAAGGTCTTACAAGAGTAAATACAAACGATATGTGGATTGTAGAGGTAACGGAACTTGCCGTGAACTGCTTTTGTGGACGAGAAGGTATTTGATGAACTTGAAAAAATTATTGAAAATAAAAACGATAATGAAGGAGAAAATCTATTTCCAGAACATGCATTTTTAGTTAGTTGTTTAAGAATCGGATTAAGATTAGAAGATTTAAAATTCTTAACTTATATAGATGTACTAAAAATGTTTATTAGTTTTATTGGAAAAACAGAAAAACAAGACGGAACAAGAGAAGCTACGCAAGAAGATATACAAAATTTAGTTGCTAGAATGTAGGAGGTATAGGAATGGCAGGAACAATTAAAGGAATAATTGTAGAAATAGGTGGAGATACATCTGGATTACAGAAGGCTCTAAAAAGCGTTAATTCTGCTACCTCTAGCTTAAGTAAGGAGCTTAGAGGAGTAAACTCTTTACTTAAACTAGACCCTTCTAACACTGAGTTATTAGCACAAAAACAAGCAATTTTAGCAAAGAACATAGAAGAAACTTCTAATAAATTGGATTTATTAAAAAGAACGCAAGAAGAAGCGGACAATGCAATGGCAAATGGAACAGACATTTCAGGGGAAAACTACAGAAATTTGCAACGTGAGATTATTAATACAGAAAATAAACTAAAACAGTTACAGTTAGAAGCTAGTAATTGGACACAAGCAGGGAAGAAAATAGAAGAGTTTGGAAATAAAGTAGAAAGTATTTCTAGTAAAATAAGCAACTTAGGTAATACATTAACTACTTCTTTGACATTGCCAGTTTTGGCGATTGGAACTGCAGCAGTAACTACGGGAAATGATTTCGAAGCGCAAATGAGTAGAGTACAAGCTATAGCAGGTGCCACAAAAGACGAACTAGAGCAATTGACAGACCAAGCGATAGATTTGGGAGCTAAAACTAGTTTTAGTGCAAGTGAAGTAGCAGCAGGTATGGAGAACTTAGCAAGTGCAGGCTTTACAACGCAAGAAATAATGGAAGCGATGCCAGGTTTACTAGATTTGGCAGCAAGTTCTGGAGCAGACTTAGCAACAAGCTCTGAAATAGCAGCGAGTGCAATAAGAGGATTTGGATTAGAGGCTAGTACAAGTGCACATGTAGCGGATATATTTGCAGAAGCAGCAGCAAGGACAAATGCACAAACAGAAGACATGGGCGAAGCAATGAAATATGTTGCACCAGTTGCAAAAACAGTTGGATTATCTATTGAGGAAACTGCAGCAGCAATTGGTATTATGAGCGATGCAGGTATTAAAGGAAGTCAAGCTGGTACAACACTTAGAGGCGGATTAACTAGACTAATAAAGCCTACAAAGATGGTTAAAGATGCCATGGCGGAATTAGGAGTAGAATTTTATGACTCTGACGGAAAGATGAAGTCTTTAACTGAAATTATAAAAACATTGCAAGAGCACACAAAAGGATTAACAGATGAAACTAAAAACCAGGCGCTTGCACAAATTTTTGGAACTGAGGCTTTATCAGGAATGTTAGCATTAGTAAATAGAGGCTCTGATGAATTAGCAGATATGACAAAGTCTTTTGAAGAGTGCGACGGCGCTGCAAGCGATATGGCAGATACAATGTTAGACAATACAAAAGGAGCTTTTGAAAGCCTAAGCGGCTCTTTAGAAAGTGCAGGAATAGCAATTCAACAAGCTTTAGCGCCTGAAATAAAGAAATTAGCAAAATGGATACAGGGGTTAGTAGATGATTTCAATGATTTAAGCGATGAAGAAAAACAAAATATAGTAAGGACAGGACTTTTAGTTGCTGCAATAGGACCAGCAATTAAAATATTGAGTACATTAGGAACAGGAGTAGGTAAAGTTGCAAAAGGCATTGGAACTTTTAGCCAAGCAATAGGGGTGTTAAAAACTGGGGCTCAATCTGCAAATACAGCTGTAAATACATTATCAAAAATAATTGGAGCTATAACAAGTCCTACAGGTTTAGCAATAACGGCAATTACAGCTTTAACTGCAGCTTTTACTGCTAATTATATTGCATCAACGAAAGAAAAAGCTTCTTTAGGCGGATTGAAAGAAGCTGTTGAAGAGCAAACTCAGAGTTGGAATGATTTAAAAACTTCTAGGCAAGAAATGTTAGATAGCAGTACGAATGAGATAGTCATCCTTGAAAATTTAGCGGAAGAGTTAAAGACAGTAGCAGATGAGAATGGAAAAGTGAAGGCTGGATATGAAGATAGAGCTAAAGTAATATTAACTCAGTTAAATCAGGGACTTGGAACTGAATACAAATTAAACGGGAATATAATTGAACAGTATCAAAGTATAAAAGATAATATTGACCAAATTATTGCAAAAAAGAAAGCTGAAGCAGTTTTAAATGCTTACCAAGAAGAATATGGAGCAGCCCTAAAGAATGAAGCTGAAGCAACAGAAACTTTAGTAGGATTAAAACAAAAATTAAGTGAAGCGGCAGAACAAATGGCTTCGGGGAATGCTAAAGAAAGAGCAGAAGCTGAACTTTTATATAATAGTACAGCCCAAAAAATTAAAGAACAAACAGATTTGATTTCAGAATATGGAAAAACTATTTCTGACTATGAAAATTTACAATCTGCTAGTGTAAGTGGAACAGCAGAAGAAATTGATACAGCGATAACTAAGATGGGGACTTCTTATGATAGAGCAAAAGAACAAATGCAAGGAAGCATAGAGGAGCAAATAACAGCTCAGGCTAATTATGTAGCTTCAGTTCGACAAGCTTTATCAGATGCTAAAACTGCTAATGATGAGTATCAAGCATCTGTTTTGCAAACACAATTAGATACTGAAAAAAAGAAATTAGAAAATTTAGCTAATAGTTTAGTAGAACAGACTTCTACTATTCAGGAGTTAACTCCTGAACAAATAGAAGCTTGGCAATCTTTAGCAGAGCAGGATTATAATATTTATAATACTGCTATTTCAAAACTTCCAGAGGCAACGCAACAGTCAATTATAAGTGCAACGGGAATTGTTCCTGTGTGTGGAGCAGACTTAACAAGTGCAGTAGGAACAGTTGGAACAAATTCTTTTATACTCTTTAGAGACAATTTACAAATATCTTCTGCTGCAAAATCAGAAATAGATTCGGCAACAGATGAGGTTAATAATAATGAAACGTTAGGTAATGCTTTTAAAGATAAAGGCTCTGACGCAGATGAAGATTTTAGAGAAAACATTAATTATACAAAAGGTAAAGAAGCAACTTCTGACTATATGAGTGGTGCTAATGCTGGTGGCGATGAAAGTAAAAGGAGCTTTTGGGATTTACTTTTTAGAATTGGTAAAAGAGGTAATCAAAGTATGCGTGATGGACTTGGTGATGGAAGTCCATCAGTTTTAGCAAAGCAGGCAGTTATAGATTATTTTAAAGGAGCAGATATAGGTGCTGAAAAGCAAGGGCCAAAAACTGTTTCAAAAATAAAAGATTATGCTGTGAAGATGAATAAGGCTTTTGGAAGTTCTTTAGATGAGGTAGATATAAATAAAAAAATCGGAAGCTTAAATGGAAGCGTAATTAATGGAACGAAGATGATATTCACGACGCCAACTTTAAACATATATACACAAGGAGAGTTAAATATAAGAAAAGTGGCAGATGAAGTAAATAGAATATTTGGCTCTAAATATTAGGAGGAAAAAATGGTAGTAAGAGAATTTAAACTGGTAAATGAAAAAGGACAAGAATATAGCTTAATGAAATGGGACAACTATTGCTTTTTAAGTGACCCTTCCGGCTTAGGTTATGGATATACAACAGATTATCAGCAACTTGGAAATACTTTTGTTACTAATCTTAGAAGCTTTACTCAAGGAAAGATAACTGGTACTGTTAATTTTAAAAGCTATGATAATTATAAAGCTTTAGTAGATTTTATAGAAGCATCAGACAATCTTAGATTTTCTTATAAAATACCATATAAAAATGGAATTACTAAAGAATATTTTAAAGACATACAGATTGCAGATATTTCAAAAACGCAGATACAACCAAACGGGATATTGTCAGAGGCAATCACATTTGACTGTCTCTCTTTGTGGTATGAGGAAAATACAGTTAATTATACAGTTGTACCATCTGATGATGAAATCAGGTGGGATTTTAGATGGGATAGCAGATTTTCCGATTATGATTCTAGGAGATTGCAATATATAAATGAAGGACATGTAGAGGCACCGATTCATGTTGAAATGGACGGACCTCTTGTAAATCCTAAGATTGTATTAACTATTGATGGAGAAAAATATCAGACGGTAGAGGTAACTACAGAAATTCAGCAATATGAAAAATTTATTTACGATAGTAGAGAAAATCAATTCACTATAGAAAAAAAGAAAGCAGATGGAACTAGAGAGAGTTTGTTCAGTTTAGATTGCTTAGACATTGCCAATAATAATACTGTTAGATTACCGAAAAATCGAAGTTGTGAAATTAGTCTTACAGCAGATAATGAAGTTCTAACTGCTCAATTAATTATTTATCCTCGTTATAAAGCAGTTTAGGAGGTTAATATGGAAAATCAAGTCATAATAAATTTTAACAATGAGGAATATACAGCAACTTATAATCCGCAATCTGGCTATTATGAATTAGATTTGACAGCTCCCGATATCGGAGGAGTGTATATAGCAGATATAACTTTTACAGATTTATTCTTACAAGAATATGAAGCTACTTTTGAAATTAGAGTTTTAGCAAAAGAAAAAGTTAAAATTGAGACTAATAGGGTATTTATGTGGATTTTTAATTATAAGGATTTTTCTGTAAAAGACATAGTAGAAATTTCTGATTATGAAATTAATATAGATGAAGAAACAAATGCTAATACATTAATAGACGTACTTAAAAAAACTACTGCAAAATCTAATGATATAGTAGCGATAAAGAAGAATAATGAAATAGTATATTGGGGAATTATAGATAACATACAAAATACAGATGGAGAAGCATTAAATCAATACACGTTAAAATACATAACAAATTTATTTGACCAAAATATAAAATTAGAAAACGAAAATCTAATAAGTTCCACGGGCATAGAAGACTTTTTAAAAAAAGCAATAACAACTAATTTTACAGAAAATACAGATACATTCGTTAATTTAGATTATTTAGATATAGAAGTTTTAACACATACAAAATTGCAGACTACAGTAAGTAATGTAAATAATAACATATATAATTTACACACTTATTTAACTAACTGTACACAAAGTTATGATATTGTGTACAGTTTTTCTGTTGTAGATAAAAAGTTGCAAATGACTATAGAGGCAAAAACAATGAACAAAGAAATAATAGATGTAAATGCACAGCCGATTTCTAATTATACTGAAGTTTTTGAAACAGACGTAGTTAGTAAAGTAATAGTCTTAACAGATACGAATCCATATACACTTTATCTGCTAAACGATAGAACTACGACTACTAATCAAAACGATAAGAACAGAGCTGAAGGAAAGGTTGAAACAATTTACACTGCCGAATATGATGATGCGCAACAAGCAGCATTAGATGTTATGAAAGCTAATAGTTACAATCACAATATTACATTTTCTTACTATGATAGATTTATTCAGATTGGAACGCCAATTGCGATAAAGACAAAAGAGTCATTAGTGTATGATACGTATATTTCTGCTATAAAGATTACTCAAAATAAGTTTATTGAGTATACTTGCGGGAATATACGTATTAATTTTATAGATAAATTATTAAAAGAGAGGAGCAAATAATTATGCTAAAAGGACATGTATTTAGTAAGCAGATATTTGGAAATCAAATATTTGCTTTATTTGTTAATACATTTTTAAATGGGAAAAACGGAGTTTCTAACAATTATAAAAACGGAATGCAAGTTACATATAGTGGCTCTAATGTAACAATAGCGACTGGAGCAGCTTGCATACAAGGAAGGTTTTTAGAGGAGGATATTTCTACAACGTTATCTGCCGGAACTAGTTCTGCTTACTGTAAGTTAGTAATTGAAATTAATTTAGATAAACAAAATACAGAAAATACATTAAATCAAGCTAGCTATAAAATAGTAACAAGTTCAAGCGGCTATCCAGCTCTAACTCAAAACAATATTGTCAAAAATGTGTCTGGTGTATATCAATACGAATTGGCTAGATTTAAGACAAGCTCATCTGGAATATCTAGTTTTCAAGACATGCGAACATTTTTGGATTTTGATAGCATTTATGATGAAATTGAAGAAAAAATAGCTGATATAGAAGATGGAAGCGCTTTTGTTCCACAAAGTAAATTTGCTATAGTTACAGGGAGTATTAACTTAAACAATGGAGTAGGAGGAGATTTCGCAAATTATCCGAGTGGTTTTAATATGAATAATTGTGTTGCAGTCTCTGTCGGTCTCGATGTATCAGACAATGGCACATATAGTTATTTTTTTGATAATTTGTTCAAGTTGGCTTTTCAAGCAAACTTAATGAATGGGTTCATAAATGTTTACTCAACAGCGATTAATGATTCCGGCCCGTCTGGCAATAGAGACTTTATAGTAGTTTTAATGAAAAAGTAGGAGAAAATTATGGCGACTAAAATTGTAGAAATATTAACAGAACCTAATGAAATACATATAGGTTCTTCTTTTAAGTTAAAAATAAAATGCATAAGATATATGACTTATGATGAAGTTAAAACGAAAACTTACAATGCAATAAAACAATATACTTATAATGAATTGAAAGGAGAATAAAATGGCGACTACAACGAAAGGAATATATTATCCAAACGATGGGACACAGTCAGCAGATGTTTTGACAGATATGAAGAAAATGGCAGAAAGCATAGATACAGCTATAGATGGAGACCAATTTGACCCAACGCAAATAAATGAATCAATTGAAAATTTAGAGCAAGATGTAACAGCATTGCAGAATAGTCAAACCACACAAGATTTAGCAATAGAAAACTTACAAGGAGCATT
>CALXJQ010000024.1 GCA_944388665.1 uncultured Clostridia bacterium | reverse complement strand
ACGTCCCCAAAGTTCAAAATTTTATGATTCTTTGAAAAAGTTGTATTCAACTCCAGACGGATTTTTTCCTTTGTAAACATAGCCATTATATATTCCGCCATTCTCATCATTTAAGTCCACATTAAGTGTCATATTATATACGAATTTTTCATCTAAGTTGTTTATGATATGTATTTTAAATGATAATGTATAATTAATGTCATCTAAGTTGATATTGGCTTCCTGCAAAACTTTTCCGTTGAATGAAACTGTGTTTTCATCTTGCGTAACTGAGTAGTTTGTTAGTATGTCCTTGTTGATATAGCCTAAAGTGATTGGGTTAGAGCAATCTGTGTAAAATGTAGGCTGAGAGTAGTCAGCACTTTCATTTTGCTCATTAGTATTTATTATATTAAAGTCAATTCTACCATTATTTGGAGCATTTAGGTTTTCGTATTTACCTGCAGACATTGGACTTTTGTAATTTAAAATTTTGGTGCCAGCATCTGAATTTGTTGTTACTTCAATATTGTCAATATATAATTCTTTTATTGTGTTTTCATCTGTTAGTTCTGAATTAGACACCATATTGTTTATTTGTATAGATATATCTGTATATTGTGAAATACTCATATCTTTTAAAGATTGATCTTGTGAGTTATCAACTGCTGTGGCACTACTATATAAAAGAATTTTTTGTATAGCAAAAACAGGAGTTTCGTTGTTTTCAGCAATATTAATTACTTGGTCTGCATAAGAATTTCTAGCCCATACTACGGTGAACACAAAATTATAATATAGCAAAAAAACTAAAAATAATACAATAATTAATATGGAAAATACAAGTCTTTCGTTTTTTAATTTGATTTTTTTTATCTTCATTTTTCTCATATTACAATTTACTCCTTTCAAAGTTTTACTATTATTAAAGCCCAATATATAGCATTTTGCAGCTATATATTGGATTATTTTTAAACTTACTATTGAAGTCTATTATATAACAATTGCATATAGCTATAAACTTTTTTATACCAATCTTTATCAGAAGCATATCTTGTATTTACGCCTTGTAATGTTGGGCCATTAAAATACCATGCAAGTGCAGTTTCATCATCATAGATTTTAGTTCCTGCAGGATTTAAATAATATTTAGCCATAGTTTTGGCAACAGTCTCAATTCCCTCAGAATAATCTGTAAAATCATAAGATGATTCATAAGGTGTTTCATCATAAGAGCCATAGCCAAATAAATTATGCTTGTCCTCAGCTATTTGAGAAGTACCCCAAGCGCTCTCATGAGCAGCCATAGCTGCTAAGAAAATTCCATTTACCTTATATTTTTTCTCTGCATTATAGAAGTTCTGGTAATTAGCTTCGAAAATGCCTTTGGTATCATTAGGTAAGTTTGTAAATATCTTTTTGTAGTCATTTAAAGTTAAATCACTAACTTTATTTAATTCCATATCTATATTTACTTTTAGTAGGATTCTTTGAATTCTATTCTTTTCAACAATGCTAGGAGTAACTGCAGCAGAAGTTAAGTTAGAAGTTTTAATATATCCTTCTACACCATCAAAAGAAACTTTACACCAATCCTCACTAGTTAATTCAAGTAATTTTACATCTAAACTTGATTTAATATCAGCAACTTCTTCAGAAGCATCATCTGCAGTTTCTCTTAAAGTGCCATCATTTACTAAATACATGGTGTCACCAATATGTACTTGATTTTTAGCCAAAAATTCAGATGTTCCTAAATCGATGATTTTAGGAGTAGGTTCTGTTAATGTTTCTTTAGATAGGATAATCTCTTCCACAAATTCGCCATTTTCATAAGTCTTTACAACAGTAACTTTATCTTTACCTATAGCCCCTTCTTGCTTTACTACTTCTTCACCTTTTGGAAGTGAAGCATTATTAGTGTAGTTAGTCTCAAAATTGACATCACGTTCTTCTGTAACTTGTTCCTTTACTCTATCCATACCAGCATTTTCTGAAATAATACTTTGCATATTTAAGCTATGTTTATTTATTTCATAATTAATTACTGATGATGAAGTCTCTTCTTTAGCATAACTCTCTTTTATAGGAGAGCCCTTAGGGAATAATACCGCCATGCCTATTATCAGCATTGAACATCCTATGATTATATGAGACAATTTTAATTCAGAATTTTTAGTAGGCTTTACATTTCTGGAGCTTGGCCTATTGAAACTTTCTGTAGCATTTGGATTATATCTAAGTTGTTCTTTAAAGCTGTTTAAAGTTTTTTTATTTTTATGGCTAAAATTAAAATGTGGAGAGACTTTAGATTTCTTTGGCTTTTCTACTTCTTGAGTCTCTAAAATTGTAGACTTTGGCTGATTTTGCATTGCTTGTAATTCTTTAAAGACATCTACTAAATTACGGCCATCTTTATTAAAAGAATTATAATCATTTAACATTGATTTCTCTCTCTTTCTATAAATAAAATAACTCATACATATTATACAATAACTAAATAAACTTGTCTATAAAATTAGAGAAAAAAATTTTGGTAAATTTACAATTTTATGCTATATAAGTATATCTTGCAAAATTCACAAAAAGGTATATAATATAGAAGAAGTTTTATGAGTTTTTAACTTAATGGAAGGAATGAATTTATTATGGAAAAAGTCGAAGAAAGTATAGGCTATGAATTTAAAAATAAACAACTACTAAAAACTGCATTAACACATACATCATACTCTTATGAGCATAACACACAAAGCAATGAAAAACTAGAATTTTTGGGAGATAGTATTTTAGAGTTCGTATCTAGCAGATATATATATGCTAAATATCCTAATTTAAGAGAAGGAGAAATGACAAAAGTTAGAGCTACAGTTGTATGTGAAGAAAGCCTATATAAAGTAGCAAAGGCACACAATTTTGGTGATTTTCTATATCTAGGAAAATCAGAAATGCTAACTGGTGGCAAAAATAGGCCAGCAATTTTAGCAGATAGTGTAGAGGCTGTAATTGCTGCGATATACTTAGACGGTGGATTAGAGTATGCAGATAAATTTATAATAGAAAATTTAAAAGATGCAATCCAAGTAGCAACAGAAAATGTAGGAGTAAAAGACTACAAAACAGTGCTTCAAGAAAAATTGCAGGTAAATGGAGATGTAAAAATAGAATATGAAATAATAGCTGAAAAAGGTCCTGACCATGACAAAAGGTTTGAGGCGCAAGTCAGTTGCAATAATAAAGTTTTAGCTAGCGGAATAGGAAGAAGCAAAAAAGATGCAGAAATGCATGCAGCTAAAAAAGCACTGGAGAAAATGAAAAAAGAAGAAAGTTCTAAATAAGAAAATTTTAATAATGCAAAAAAGAAAGAGGTATGCAGATGAAAAATCAATATATAATACCAATATTTGTACCACATTTAGGATGCCCAAACGATTGCATATTTTGCAATCAAAAATCTATTAGTGGTCAAAAGAAAAATATGACCAAAGAAGAAGCAAAAAAAATAATAGATAATTACCTAAAAAACATAAAAAGAGAAAATGCACAAATAGAGATTGCTTTTTATGGTGGTAGCTTTACAGCAATCGAAACACAGATACAAGAAGAATTATTGCAAGTTGCATACCAGTACGTAAAAAGTGGTCAAGTAGATAGTATAAGAATATCTACAAGGCCAGATGCAATCAACAAAGAAATATTAAAAAGACTAAAAAAATACAAAGTAAAAACAATAGAATTAGGGGTACAGTCATCTAATGATTATATCTTAAACAGAGCCAGTAGAGGTCACAGCTTTAAAGATGTAAAAAAAGCAGCCAAAATGATAAGATGGTATGGTTTCAAACTTGGAGTACAAATGATGGTTGGCCTACCTGAAAGTACAAAAATAGACGAAATAAATACAGCTAAAGAATTAATAAAACTAAAACCCAAAATGGTTAGAATCTATCCCGTTTTAGTAATAAAAAACACAAAATTAGAAGAAGAATACAAAAATGGAACATACCAACCACTAAACTTAGTGCAAGCAGTTGAAATTTGCAAAGAACTAGTAAGAATGTTTGCAGACAAAAAAATAGACGTAATACGAGTAGGCCTTCAAAGCACAGAAGAAATAACAGATCCAAAAAACAAAACAAGCGAAGTAATCGCAGGACCATATCATCCTGCATTCAGGCAACTGGTAGAATCAGGAATGTGGTATGATGCAATAGTTGCAAAAATAAAAAAATTGAACGTAAAAGTAAAAGAAGTCAAAGTAACAGTAAACCCAATAGATAGCAACAACGTAATTGGACACAAAAAAGAAAATGTGCAAAAACTAAAGGAAATATATGATGTAGACTTAATAATAAAAACAGACGAAAACATAAAGCAAGGCAAATCAAAAATAGAAGTTACAAAAACATACAACGATTTCTTAGAAGAATAAATTTTTTGCCACTGGGGACGTAGCACTTGAATAAAACACCTATATTTTACCAATAATAAAATAAAGGTGATTTTTTTATGGATATGATAAATGAGAGGAACGAAGAGAGAAAAATAAAAATTAAAAGAGCAATTATAGAAATTTTAGGAACGATACTTGGGGCATTTGTAATGGCGCTAGGGGTGTCTTTGTTTTTGCTTCCTAATCAATTGTCATCAGGTGGAGTAGCAGGTATTGCGACTATAACTTATTACTTGTTAAATATACCGATGGGAACGATGATATTATTGATAAATGTGCCGTTATTTTTAGTTTCGATTTTTAAAATAGGAAAATATTTTTTTGCAAAGTCACTTATAGGGACGGTGACATTATCATTTTTTATAGATTGGCTGGATAAGTTTGAACCATTAACGAATGATAGATTTTTAGCTTGTGTGTATGGGGGAATTATTTTAGGGATAGGGACTGCAATTTTGTTGAAAGTAAATTCGTCAACAGGTGGAAGTGATTTGGTAAGTTATTTAGCCAAAAAATATAAGCCAACGATACAATCAGGAAATATTATAGTTATTATAGATATTGTGATAGTGACTTTAAATATGATATGTTTTAAAGAAATTGAAATAGGCTTGTATTCTGCAATTGCAATTTATTTGATGGGGAAGATGATAGATATTTTCTTTGAAGGAATAGATTTTACGAAGTTAATGATTATAATTTCAGATAAGAATGAGGACATTTATGAGCAAATAAAGGATAAAGTAGAAAGGGGAACCACAGGGCTTTATGGAAAAGGCATGCATACGAATAAAGATAAGTTGGTGCTTATGTGTGCAGCGTACAGAAATGATGTAGCTAAAATAAAGATGATTGCAAGAAAAGTGGATCCTAGAAGTTTTATTGTGATAACAAATTCAAGAGAGGTAGTGGGGCAAGGGTTTGAAAAATGAGATTTAATCTAAGAAATTACTCATAACTTTCTATGAACAAAAAATAAAGAAGATAAGTAATTTATTTATCTTCTTTGTAAAATATATTAATTTTATTGTTTCTCCTTTAAAAATCTTTTTAATAGAAATGTTAAGAAATAAGGAAATGTATAAAATTTTCCGTTAAATCCAATATTTTTATTGCATAATTTTATACCATATTTAATGTCTTTATACAAATTGCTATTTATTAAGTTGTTAAGTGAAATGGTTGCCTTATTATTTGCTTTTACTTCAATAGGAACTAAGGAATTTTTATCTCTTACCATGAAATCCATTTCAATTTTTCTGCTATCATCTTTGTAAAAATATAAATTATATCCTTCCTTTACTAACATGTCGCCAACAATATTTTCATACAAAGCGCCTTTATATGTGTTCATATTTTCATTGTTTCTTAAATCATCTTGAACTTCTTCATCTAATGAGCCAATCAGTAGACCGGTATCTGCAAAATATAGCCTAAAATTATCGGGATTATAATTTCCTTTTAATGGGAGGCAAGGTTGCTCCATTGTGTATGAAATGTTTACAATTCCGGCATTTGAAAGCCATTCAATAACACCTACATATTCTCTATTCCTTGCTCCAGTTGCTATTTTGGATATTTGAAACTTTTTGTTTTCATTGCCTAAAAATACAGGTATTTTTCTATAACAATTTAATATTTTGGTTTTATCTAATCCTCCTGCATATTTTGTTATATCTTCTTCATAATCTAGTAAAATTTGCTGTTGCATTTTTAAAATCCCACTAAAATTATTATTTTTGACAAATTTGCTGACTATGGCAGGCATACCACCAACTATCATATAATCTTTAAAATTTAACATCATTACATCATATTGTGTTTCGCTTAGAGGCTTTAATTCAAGCATATTTTTATATAAATCTTCGATTTGTTCTGTTTTATATCCTTTAGCCCATAAAAATTCTTCAAAATCTAAAGATCTCATAATATAATCTTCTTTATTTCCAACACTATTTGATTCAATTTCTTTATAATTAATTCCCATCAAAGAGCCGGAACAAATAACATCATATCTGCCATCTTCTCTAAAAGCCTTTAATGAAGTTGCCGTGCTTATGCAGTCTTGCATCTCATCAAAAAATATTAATGTACTATTTTCCTTAAGTTCAAGCTCAGGCATTTTCAATGTTATATTTTTTATTATATTGTCAACTTCGAAGCCATCTTCAAATATTGTTTTAAATTGTGGTTGAAGTGCAAAATTTATTTCTATAAATGTTTCATAATTATTTTTTCCAAAATTTCTAATTGCATTTGTTTTACCTATTTGTCTTGCTCCCTTTATTATTAAAGGTAGTCTATCTTTATTTTTCTTCCATTCGATAAGGTAATCATCGACTTTTCTTCTTAATCTTTCCATACTTACCACCATCCCTTTCACAAGACGCAAATTTGGTTAGCAAAATTAATTTTTCAACCTTTATTTCCTTATATATTAGTCTATCACATTTTTAGAAAGATTTCAACACTGTATACTCACATTTTTAGAAGTAATTTTTTGACAATTTATCACATTTTCAGAAAGTAAAGAGAAATATTGCCTTTCAATTATTGTAATTTTGCAATAAAAATTGTATAATAATGAAGAGAAAAAATGAAAGGTAATTAGGAGAAAATAATATGCAAGAGCAAGTATATACATTAAAAAACGTAGATTCTTTTGAACCAAAGGATATATTTGATTGCGGCCAGTGCTTTAGGTGGAATGAGCAAGAAGACGGCAGTTATACTGGTGTCTTTGGAGAAAATGTGCTAAATGTAAAAAAGGAAAATGATGTAATTACGTTTAGAGGTTTGTGTAAAAATGACATAAAAAAGACAGTAGAAGATTATTTTGATTTAAGCAGAAATTATCAAGAGATTAAAGAAAAATTGTCCCAAATAGATGAAAATATGGAACAAAGCATAGAATATGGCAAAGGAATACGCATATTAAACCAAGATTTATGGGAAACGATTATATCATTTATAATATCTGCCAACAATAATATTCCGCGAATAAAGGGAATAATTGAAAGGCTCTCTAAAGTATATGGAAGAGAGCTTGATTGGCATGGCAAAAAATATTATACTTTCCCTACAGCAGAAGAACTTAAAGATGTGTCAGTTCAAGAGTATAGAAATCTGGGTTTGGGCTTTAGAGACATTAGGCTATATGAAACAACTAAGATGATACTAGAAAAGAAAATTGACCTAGAAGAAATGCATCAAAACAAAAATACTGAAGAAGTAAGAAATGAGCTACTAACTTTGTCAGGAGTAGGTCCTAAAGTGGCAGACTGCATTTTGCTATTTTCAGATTTGAAAAGGTTTGATGTATTTCCAATAGATGTTTGGGTAAGAAGAGTTATGAATGATTTATACATTAAAAATGAAGATGAAACAAAAGTAAGCAAAAAGCAGATTGCAAAGCTTGCAAAAGAAAAGTTTGGAGAGCTAGAGGGAATAGCACAACAATATTTATTTTATTGGAGAAGAGAAGCATAATGCCTAATTTCAGGAGGTAAAGATGGGCTTAAGAATAATTTATGGAAAACCAGGAAGCGGAAAAAGTCAATTTTGTTTTTCGGAAATTGCACAACTTTTAAAAACAGAGAAAAAGATATATATGATTACGCCAGAGCAATTTTCATTTACTGCTGAAAAAAAGCTAATGGATGCAATAAACAAAAAGGCTGTAATAAATGCAGAAGTACTAACATTAAGCAGAATGGCTTATAGAGTGTTAAATGAAACTGAAGGCGCAAGCAAAACGCATTTATCAAAATGCGGCAAAGCCATGCTTATATATTCAATATTAAGTCACAATAAAAAAGAATTTAAGTTTTTAGGAAAGTCAGACGAAAATATTGAGCTAAGCATGAGGACGATTACAGAATTTAAAAAGCACAAAGTGACTGTAGAAAATTTGGCAGAAGCTATTGAAAACATAGATGATAATTATTTGAAAGCAAAGCTTGCTGATATACTTACGATTTATAGCCAATTTGAGGACCAAATACAAGGAAAATATATAGAAGAAAATGACTTGTTGGAATTGCTTGCAGAAAATATAGACCAAACGACTATTGTAAAAGATGCCATAATATATTTAGACGAATTTGCAGGATTTACGAGCCAAGAATATGAAGTGATTAAAAAGTTTATTGAGCAAGCTAAACAAGTAAACATCACTATTTGCACAGATAATTTACAAACAAATACAAATCCTGATATAGACATCTTTTATTCTAATAAGAAAACATTTGCCAAAATAGAAAGACTTGTGCAGGAGAACGATTTTGAGTTTGAAAAGCCAGTTGTATTAGAAAAAAGTTATAGATTTAAAACTGAAGAATTGCAGTATCTAAGCCAAAATATCTATAATAATAAATATCATAAATATGAAAAAGAGCCAGAAAACTTGCATTTGTTTTTGGCTAAAAATCCATATTCAGAAATTGAATATGTGGCAAAAGAGATAGTTAAATTAGTCAGAAATAAAAACTTAAGGTATAAGGACATATCAATAATAACACAAAATATCGACAATTATTCTTCACTTGTTAGGGTCATTTTTGAAAAATACGATATACCGGTGTTTATAGATGAAAAAAGGGACTTAAATCAAAATATAATAATTCAGTATGTACTTTCAATTTTAGAAATTTTAAGTAAAAATTTTTCTGCAGATACGGTGTTCAATTACTTAAAAATTGGATTTTCAGATATCGGTGAAGATGAAATATTCAAACTTGAAAATTACTGCACAAAGTGGGGAATAAAAAATTCAAAATGGAAATATGATTTTAAATATGAAATAGACAATGAGAGCCAAAAGCAGCAAGTAGAAAGATTTAATGAGATAAGAAAGATAGTAATAGAACCACTTTTAAAACTAAAATCTGATATTGATAGTAATAAAAGCGCAGAAAATATAACAAAAAAATTATACGAATTTTTGCAAAATCAGAATTTTGAAGAAAAGATAATTGCCAAAATTCATAAATTGGAAGAAGAGGATTTGCTAGACCTCGCAAATGAATACATATCAAGTTATAAAATATTACTAGACATACTAGATGAAATAGTGCTAGTTTTCGGAGAAGATAAAATTTCGCTAGATAAATATGTACAAATACTAAAAGTAGGATTGAAAAATAGCGGTTTAGGAAAAATTCCAGGTACGCAAGATCAGGTAATAATGGGCGATGTGGAAAGGTCAAGAAGCCACAAGGTCAAAGCAGTCTTTATAATAGGGATAAATGATGGAATATTCCCAAGTATAAATAATAACGAAGGATTTTTAAATGATGAAGATAGGGCAATACTAAAAACAGAAAATATAGAACTTGCAAACGGTACGCTTGAAAATTTATATGAGGAAAATTTTAATATATATAAGGCGTTTACCACTGCAGAAAATTATTTATATTTATCTTATGTATCTTCTGATAGAGAAGGAAAGTCTGTAAGACCTTCAATCCTAATATATAAAGTGAAAAAATTGTTTCCAAAACTAGTAGAAGAAAGTGACGTAATTACAAAAAAATATGAATTAGTAAATAATGAAGTAACCTATGAAGAATTGCTAGAAAATATAGCAAAACTTGCAAATAACGAAGAAATACCAGAGATGTGGTTTAATGTTTATGAATATTATAAAGGATTGTGGGCAGATAAACTACAAAATGACCTAAAAGGCCTTCAATATACTAATTTGCCAGAAAAAATAAAAAAAGTTAATATAGAAAGGCTTTATGGAAAAACTTTGAACACAAGTGTTTCAAGACTAGAACAATACAGAAGTTGCCCATTCTCTTACTATTTACAGTATGGATTACGTTTAAAAGAAAAACCAGAATTAAAAGTTCAGGCCTTTGATACTGGAACATTTATGCATGAAACAATTGACAGCTTTTTTAAAGAGACTAGAAAACAAAACATTCAATTAGCTGATTTAGATGAAGAAAAAATACAAGAAATAGTCTCTGAAATAGTCGAAGAAAAGTTAAAGCTAAGCAAAAATGTGATTTTTACGATAACTGCTAAATATCAGGTGTTAGTAAAAAGGCTTAAAAAGATTATAAGTAAAGCATTAAAATACATTGTGCAATCATTAGTATTTAGCGATTTTATTACAGAGGGCTCAGAGATAGAATTTAAGGAAAATGGAAAATATAAGCCAATAATATTAAACTTAGATGATGGAACAAAGGTAGAAATAACAGGAAAAATTGACAGAATAGACACAGCTACTAGTAATGATGGAAAATATCTAAGAATCATTGACTATAAATCTTCTGCAAAAAATATAGACTTGAATGAAGTTTATGCCGGATTGCAAATTCAGTTATTGACGTATTCTGATGCTATTTGCAAAGAAGAAAATGTCATGCCAGCAGGAGTATTCTACTTTTCTTTGCTAGAGCAGATGGTGCAAGCTGACAAAAAAATAAGTGATGCAGAAATAGAAAAAATAATCCAGAAAAACTTTAAAATGAAAGGGCTAATTCTTGCAGATGTAAAGGTAATAAAAATGAATGACAAAACGCTGTCTTCAGGTGCTTCAACAATTGTGCCAGCAGCAATCAGCTCTTCAGGAAATATCATTGAAAAGTGGACTAGTGGCGTAACAAAAGAAGAATTTAAAATTTTGCAAGACTATATAGATGTTACAATAAAAGAAATATCAAAAGAGATAATGAGTGGAAATATAGAACTTAAACCATATAATAAAAATGGACAAACGCCTTGCAAATACTGTAATTACAAATCAATATGTGGCTTTAATACTAAACAAAATGGAAATAAATATAATTATATTGATAAAAGAACAAAAGATGATATAATAAAAATGATGAAAAGTCGTTTGTAAAGGAGAAAATGATGGATTTATCTAATCAAAATGTAATACATGTTAAGAAAAATGGTGAAGAATTTTTGCAATTTAGAAAATTGCTGGAATATAAAGAGGTTAAGCATGCATACAGTTTAGGCCTTGACAAAAACTTTCGCACAGCACGTGCAAACAATGTGGAAATACCGCCAGAAGAGTACAAAGAAGTGTTAAATAATTATAAAGAAGTCAGTGATGCAATAGGAATAAATTACTTGAATTTGGTAAAACCAAATCAAAATCACACTGACAATGTACAGGTAGTGAAAAGTAAAATAGAAAAAGATAAGCCAGATTTTAATTTGCCTACATACTCAAACACAGATGGCCTTATTACCAACAAAAAAGACATAGCACTAGCAACGACTAATGCTGACTGCATATTACTATTATTTTATGACCCAATAAAAAAAGTAATTGCCAATACGCATTCAGGCTGGAAAGGAACTTTGCAGCGTATAAGTGTAAAGACAGTAGAAAAAATGCAAAAGAGCTTCGGATGTAACCCCAAAGATATAATTTGCTGTATTTGCCCAAGCATAAGAAAATGCCATTTTGAAGTCGAAAGAGATGTAGAGACTATGTTTGAAAAAGAGTTCAGCGATTTAGGTGACTTATCAAATATAATTGAAGAAACTAAAAAAGGCATAAAGTGGCATATAGACACTGTAGAAATAAACAAAATTATTCTTCAAAGAGCTGGGCTAAAGCCTGAAAATATAATAGATAGCGGGATTTGCAGTGTATGTAATAAAGAGATAATACATTCATATAGGGCTGAGGGGAAAGATTATAGTTTAAGTACTGCGATTATATCTTTAGTTTGAAAATAATTACAATTCTTTTCAAACTAGGAAAAAGAAAAAAATAATTACAATTCTTTTCAAACTAGAAAAGAAAACGAAATAATTACATTTTTAATTTAAAAGAGGAATAAACATGAATAAAATTATAAAGCCGAATAGATTATCAATAGGAGATACAATTGGCGTTGTAGCGCCATCAAGTCCTATTATAAATGAAAATATTGATGAGATTGAAGAGGCAAAGAAAATAGTAGAGTCTAAAGGATTTAAAGTAGAATTTTCTAAAAATTTGTTTTCAAACTCAAATGGCTATAGTGCTACTGCCAAGGAAAAGGCAGAAGATATTAATGAAATGTTTGCAAATAAAAATATTAAAATGATTTGGTGTGCTAAAGGCGGAGAAAATTCAAACTCTACGTTTGAATATTTAGATTATGAACTAATCAAGAAAAATCCTAAGATAATTTGTGGATACAGTGATATTACATCAATATGTAACATCATAGCAGAAAAAACGGGATTAGTGACTTTTATTGGAACTAATTTTAAAACAATTGCAACAGCTCAAACTGATTATGCATTTAAAGAAAGTTTGAATAGGTTTGCAAGAGGTAGTTTGAAAATAGGAAGTACTACAGACGGAGAAAGCGAATATGCTACAATTCAAGCAGGACAGGCAGAAGGGCAACTAGTAGGTGGCAATTTAAGCTTGATAAAAAATTTGGTTGCAGGGAAATATAGCATAAATTTCGACAATAAAATATTGTTTATAGAAGAATTGGGATTTGAAACATGCCCCACAATGGTAAGCAATTATCTATATTTTATGAAGCAAAATCAAATTTTTGACAAGATTGTAGGATTATGGATAGGAAATTACGAGCATGAAAGTAAAATCCCACTTGAGAAAATTGTAATTGATACTTTAGAGGGAAACTATCACTTTCCAATTATTAAATCAAATAATTTTGGACACACAGAAACAAATACTACAATACCAATTGGTACTAAAGCAAAAATCGATACAGCTAAAGAACAAAAAATAGAGTTTATAGAGAACTGCGTTAACTAACTATGGACTTAAGAAAGGAATGTTGAATATAATGGAACATTATATGTGCAAAACTTGGGACGAACTAGAAGCGGAAATTAAAGGTTGCAAAAAATGCAAATTATGCCAAAATAGAACTAATATAGTAATAGAAGATGGAAATCGAAATGCAGATGTAATGCTAATTGGAGAAGGACCTGGCGCAGACGAAGATAGGCAAGGAGTTCCTTTCGTGGGAAGAGCAGGTCAGCTTATGAATAAAGCTTTTGAAGGACTAGGCATTGATAGAAGCAAACTCTATATTGCCAATATTGTAAAATGTAGGCCACCGAACAACAGAGTGCCACAAGAAGATGAGGCACAAGCTTGCCTAGATTATTTAAGAAACCAAGTATTATTGGTATCACCAAAAATAATTGTATTAATGGGGAGTACTGCACTTAAAAACATACTTGGTGCAGAGCACAAAATAACAACAAGTAGAGGAAGCTGGATTGAAAAAAAGGGAATCCTTTATATGCCTACTTGGCATCCAGCAGCACTCTTACGTGATGATACCAAAAAAATAGACTTTTGGCATGATTTTGAAAAAATCATAGCTAAGTGTGATGAATTGCAGATAGATATAAGCAAATAGCATTTGCAGCATCTCTACCAGAGCGAGCAGCCCAAGCTACAGTGCCTTTAACTCCTGCTAAGTCGCCACCAGCAAAAACTTTAGGCATAGAAGTTTGATAATTTTCGTTGACTTCTATATTACCCCACTTAGTAGTGCGCAACCCCAAATTTTTTACGTATTCTGCAGGCTTAGAGCCTAATGCCATCACTACATAATCAGTATCTATTATATAATTACTATTTTCCACATTTACAGGAGATAATCTGCTATCTCCTTCTTTTTGTACAAGCTTGGTTTTAATTAGTTCTAATTGTTGCACTTTCCCATCACCAAGAACTTTTACAATATTATTTTGAAACAAGAAATTGATGCCTTCATTTATTGCTTCTTGAACCTCATAATCTTCTGCAGGCATTTGCTCGCGAGCTCTCCTATAAATAACATTTACTTCTTTAGCGCCAAGTCTCTTAATAGTTCTAGCGCAGTCCATAGCGACATTTCCGCCACCTACAACAGAAACAACTTTGCCTCTATAGTCAGGGTGCAAATTAAATTCCAAAAGCTCATTTCCACCATATGCTCCAGGCAAATCTTCTCCTGGCACGCCCATCTTAGAAGAAACATTAGCGCCAATGCCTAAGAAAATTGAATCATAATTAGCAACAAGAGTATTAAGATTAAGGTTTACGCCCAATTCTTGCTTATATTTAACATTAATTCCAAGTTTTAAAATTTTATCAGTAGTCTCTTTTACAACAGACTTTGGTAGCCTAAATTCAGGAATGCCATGAACTAAAAGGCCACCTAAATAATCATATTTTTCAAAAATCGTAACACTAGCGCCATTTTTTGCTAAGAAAGCAGCGCAAGTCAAGCCAGCTGGCCCACCACCAATAATGGCAACATTTGCTTTGACATTTTTATTGCTATTAGAATAAAAATCTTGTAAACTGCTAGAATCTTTTGCAAATTGATCAAAAACAAAAGATTCTAAAGCACCTATTGAAATAGGCTCGCCTTTTATTCCTCTCACGCAAGAGCCTTCACATTGCTTTTTATGAGGGCAAATTCTACCACAAACGCCGGGCAAAACCGTAGTTTGTGATAAAATTTTATATGCTTCCAAATAATTTTTATTTTTAACCTTTGCAATAAAACCGAGGAATATCATTCTCCAAAGGACAACCTTTTTTAGAACAAGGCTTTACTTTACAATTTAAACACCTTTCAGCTTCACTTAATATATTTTCCATTTATTATCATTCCCTTCTCAATGCACAAATCTGACTGAAAAAATTGTATTATTTTTCAATATAATTTCTTAAATTTAATATTTACCAATATATATTTTACAAAATAAGTAGAACAAAGTCAAATAAAACTAATATTATTCTTGCCAATTATAAGGCATTGTGATATTATTGGATAAAAATAGAGGGAGGAAATTTATAATGAAACATTTAATCGACATTAAAGACTTATCAACTGACGAAATTGACGACTTGATAGTATTAGCAAAAGACATAATAAAAAATCCAGAAAATTATTCTACAAAATGCAATGGAAAAAAATTGGCTACATTATTTTTTGAACCTAGTACACGTACCAGACTCAGTTTTGAGGCAGCAATGCTTGAGTTAGGTGGACATGTACTAGGTTTTTCTTCTGCTGATTCCAGTTCTACAAGCAAGGGAGAAAGTGTGGCAGACACAATAAGAGTAGTAGGATATTATGCAGATATAATCGCAATGAGGCATCCAAAAGAGGGAGCACCTTTAGTAGCATCTTTAAAATCCACAGTTCCTATTATCAATGCAGGCGATGGTGGCCATAATCATCCAACACAGACATTGACAGATATGTTGACAATTAGCATTGAAAAGGGAAAGCTAGATAATTTAACAATTGGGCTATGTGGAGACTTGAAGTTCGGAAGAACTGTACACTCATTAATTACTGCAATGGTTCAAAGAAAAAACATTAAATTTGTATTAATTTCACCAAAAGAATTAGTGATTCCAGAATATTTAAAAAAAGAGGTTTTAGATAAAAATAATATTGAATATATTGAAACAAGAAGCTTAGAAGAGCACATAAACGAATTAGATATCTTGTACATGACAAGAGTGCAAAAAGAGAGATTTTTCAATGAGGCAGATTATCTAAGATTGAAAGATTACTATATTTTAGATGAAGAAAAACTAAAAAAAGCAAGAAAGGACTTGTGCATAATGCACCCATTACCACGAGTTAATGAAATATCAACTGAAGTAGACGATGACCCAAGGGCTTGCTATTTTAAACAGGCTTTGTATGGCAAATATATTAGGATGGCCCTTATTCTACAGATGCTCGAAATACGTTGAAAAATAATTACAATTTTGGCGGCGTCAAATCACATTTAAAACGCGGTTACATACACCAGTATGCGCCCTTGCCTTTTAAATGCAATTTTCCTTGTCAAAATTTAATTCTTTTCCAACTTAAAACTTAAAAAGAAGAAAACAATTACAAACTTGGCGGCACTAAATCAAATTTAAAGTATAGAAAAAAAGAAGGGAGAAAAATAGAATGAACATAGATAGCATAAAAAATGGCATAGTAATAGACCATATAGAACCAAAGAAAGGCTTTAAAATATACGAAGCTCTACATTTGGAAGAATTAGAATGCTCTGTAGCTATAATCACAAATGCAAGGAGCAACAAGATGAAGAAAAAAGATATTATAAAAATAGATAAGGATTTTGAAGTAAATACAGATGTAATTGGGTTTATTGACCCTAAAGCCACAATAAATGTTGTAAAAGATGGAAAACTTGTTTATAAATATCATGCAAAATTACCCAAACAAATTGTAAACATTGCAAAATGCAAAAATCCAAGGTGCATTACATCTACAGAACAAGAATTAGATCAAGTATTTATATTGACAGATGAAAAGAAAAAGATATATCGCTGCAAATATTGCGAAATGCGATTAGATTAAAAAAATTCTGCAAAAAACTATACAAAATTTAAAATTAGATATATAATGTTAGCAACCTTTAATGGATTAATTAATAGTAAAGGATTGTGATAAAAATGAAATTAAGTGAAATTTTACTAGGGCTAGAAGGCTTAAAGGCAAAAGGAGACTTGCAAAAAGAAATTACAGGAGTAGAAAATAATTCTAAAAAAGTAAAAAATGGATATTTATTTATAGCAATAAAGGGGTTCTCAACTGATGGACATTCATATATAAAAAATGCAATTGAAAATGGAGCAACAGCAGTAATGGTACAAGAAGGATGTTGTGACATAAAAACATTAAAATTGCCAGAAGATGTTACATTAATTGTAGCACCAGATACAAGGCATGGCCTTGCAATAGCTTCTGCAAATTTTTATGGAAATCCTTCAGAAAAGTTTAAGCTAATAGGTGTTACAGGAACAAAAGGAAAAACAACAACAACATTTATGATTAAGCAAATTTTAGAAGAAGCTGGCAAAAAAGTGGGACTAATAGGAACTATTGCAACTTACATAAATGGAAAAAAAATAAAAGATAGTGATAGAACAACTCCAGAGAGCATAGAAATTCAACGTACATTCGCAGACATGGTCAAAGCAGGAGTAGAAGTTGTAGTAATGGAAGTTTCTTCACAAAGTTTAAAATTACATAGAGTAGATGGATGTAAGTTTGACATAGTATTATTTACTAACTTTTCAGAAGATCACATTAGTCCAAAAGAACATCCAAACATGGAAGATTACTTTAATTCAAAGTTAATCTTATTTAAAATGTGCAAAACTGGCATAGTAAATGCTGATGATTTACATGCAGCAAAAATTCCGAAGTTATTTCCAGATAGTAATATAACTACTTACGGAATCGATAATTTTGCAAATGTATTAGCAAAAGATATTACTATAACAAACTCTTATGTAGATTTTAAAGTAAAAATAAAAGATAGAAATGAAAGAGTAAAAACATGCATACCAGGAAGGTTTAGTGTATATAATTCATTAGCAGCAATATGTGTTGCACAAAAATTTAATATAGATCCAGAAACAATAAAAAAAGCATTATTTGAAGTTCGTGTGCCAGGAAGGTCAGAGCTTGTAGACAATAAGAGAGAAATTCCAATAATGATAGACTATGCGCATTCACCAGAAAGCTTAGAAAATATATTACAAGCAGTAAAAAGCTATACACGAGGAAAAGTAATTTCTGTTTTTGGATGTGGGGGAGATAGAGACAGTGGAAAAAGGCCAATAATGGGTGAAATATCTGGAAGAATTGCTGACTTTACATTTATAACTTCTGATAATCCAAGAACTGAAGATCCTCAAAAAATAGTAGACCAAATTGAAGAGGGAATAAAGAAAACAAAGGGAAAATATAAAGTAATTGTAGACAGAGTAGAAGCTATAAAAGAAGCTATAAAAATGGCTACTAAAAAGGACATTATAGTATTGGCTGGAAAAGGACATGAGCCTTACCAAGAAATAAATGGGGTAAAGCATCCATTTGATGAAAGGATAATTGTAAGAGAAATAATAGATGAGCTAGATAAACAAAAGTTATAAACATAAAGAAAGGTTTGGTAAAATGAGAATAGAAACAACAATATTAATTATTGCATTTGTAGTAACTGTTATATTAGGTTTCATTATTATACCAATATTAAGAAAATTTAAAGTAGGACAAATAGAAAGGGACGATGGCCCACAGTCTCATTTAAAAAAGCAAGGAACTCCAACAATGGGTGGAATTATAATGATAATAACAATGATTTTACTAGTTATTGGAGTTTATGTCTTTTTATCTATCAAAGAAAATAATGACATAGCAAATAAATTGGTTCCAATGCTGATACTCACACTTGGATTTGGGGTTATTGGATTTATTGATGATTTCAAAAAATTAGTATTAAAGAATACAGAAGGTTTAAAACCTAGCTATAAAATGTTAGGTTTATTAATAATATCAGTCATATATGTAATATATTTAATTTATGGACTACATTTGGGAACAGAAACGTACATACCATTTTTGAAACAATATATTACAATGCCATTAATTTTATATATTCCATTTGCAATATTTGTTATTTTGGCAACAACAAATGCAATAAATCTTACTGACGGTATAGATGGCCTTTCTTCAAGCGTATCAGTAATTATAGTAACTTGTTTGACATTGATAGGAATAGCCTTTAAAGTTCAAGAAGTATCAATCTTTGGTAGCATAGTTATAGGAGCAATATTAGGATTTTTAATGTTTAATTTACACCCAGCAAAAGTGTTTATGGGAGACACAGGGTCTCTACTTTTGGGTGGGGTAATTTCGGCATTAGCTTTATATTTAAAAATGCCACTACTATTAATAGTGATTGCTTTTATACCAGTTATAGAAACTATTTCAGTTATAATACAGGTGTTATATTTTAAAAAGACGGGAAAAAGATTTTTCAAAATGGCGCCATTGCATCATCACTTTGAATTATCAGGATGGAAAGAAAACAAAGTTGTTATCGTTTTTAGTTTAATAACTTTGGTATTATGCATTATTGGGCTAAATATTGTATAGAAGGGGGATTGATACAGAATGGCAAAAAAGAAAAAAGAAAAAAGCTTTTCCAGTTTTTTAAACAATCCATTTGACTTTACTTTAATGATAGTAATACTATTACTACTTTCAATAGGACTAATAATGGTACTATCTGCTAGTTCTCCATCTGCTTTAGCAAAAAGTGGGGATAGTTACTCTTACTTTTCAAAGCAATTGATATTTGCAATATTAGGAATAATAGCAATGTTTTTTATATCCAAAATAGATTATAGATTTTATGAAAAATTTTATAAATATGCGTGGATAATAGCATTTATTTTGCTGGCATTAGTACTAGTACCAGGAGTGGGAAGAGAAGTAAATGGAGCACAAAGATGGATATATGTTACAGAAACTTTATCATTTCAACCATCAGAAATCGTAAAGATGTTGATGATTATATTCTATGCTGGAATACTCGTAAAAAATAGAGATGATTT
>CALXJQ010000023.1 GCA_944388665.1 uncultured Clostridia bacterium | reverse complement strand
GAATATATGGAAGAATTAAATAAAGATGGACAAGAATCACGAAGAAATCCAATGACCAAAGTGTATAAAATAATTGACGGATTAAAAGAATATTTAGAATAAATTTACAGAAGAAAAGCAAAGTATGAGAGTAATTAAAAATTACAGAATTATTTTGCTTTTTGTGAAAAGGAGAAGAATATGTATATTAGTAGAGTTATAATAAAAAATTATCGTTCAATAAAAGATTTAACATTAAGTTTTAATTCAGGAAAAAATGTTATAGTTGGAAAAAATAATTCGGGCAAAAGCAATATTATAAAAGCAATAGACATAGTTTTAGGAGAGAGCTCTCCAACATATGCTAAATATAATAACATAACGGAGAATGATTTCTATTCTAATAATTCAGAATCTGCTAATAATATAATGATTTTCTGTGAACTTCAAAAAAATGATAATGAAAAAATAGATGTTGAAGAAGTAAAAAGTAATAAATTTTATGGCAAATATATAGATAATTTATATGAAGAAGATGATATTATAAAAAATAAAGAAATTCTTTATAATACTTCTGATTACTATGATAGAGAAAAAGAAGATAAAAAAGAAAGATGGTCAAATTTATATTTTAAAAATAATAATTTTAAAGATGAATTTGTTCAAAAGGTAGGAAATAAAAATAAGTTTGCTTTTCTTTTTACAGCTAAAATTAGTGGAGAAACTATTGAAAAAGACTTGAAATTTTTAGTATATAATGAAGTATTAAAAAAATGGACTGTATTTTTTAACGGACAATTAAGAAATATATTATTACAAAGTGCTATTATTCCAGCTTTTAGAGAACCTTCTCAACAACTATCATTAAGTCAATGGTCTTGGTATGGAAAGATGATGAAGGCTCTTACTAAAAGTGTATCGAAGGAGAAGTGGAAAGAATATGAGGATGTATCAAGTAAAGTTACAGAGGTATCAAATGATATATTTAGCGAAGTAACAAAAGAAATAAATATGGGAACTTTAAAAATTGCATTTCCAAATACGGAATTGTATTTTAGATTTTTGGAAGGAAAAAAATCAGAACTATATAAAAACACAAAAATATTTGTTGATGATGGATTTATGTCTGATATTTCGCTTAAGGGAGCTGGAATACAAAGTGCGATAATTATTGGTTTATATACATATTATGTTAAAAATATATCTAAAGTAAAAAATGCATTATTATGCTTGGAAGAGCCAGAGCTGTACTTGCATCCACATGGAAAACGAATGATCTCAAATCGAGTTAATGAATTCTTAGATGCAGGAGAAAATCAAGCAATAATTGTAACTCATGCAGAAGAGTTTATAGAATTAAAAAATAGAAATTCAAAGATTATAAAAATTACTAAGGATAATAAAATTGGAAGTGTTGCGCATGAAATTAATTTAGATCAGTGTAGAGAGGTGATACTAAGAAATGACAATAAAGAAATATTTTTTGCGGATAAAATTATTCTATGTGAAGGAAAAGAAAAACTATTATTAGAATTTTTAAATTTAAATTATTTGGATGGAAAATTTGATGATAATAATATTTCAATAATTAGTGTAAATGGTAAAAATAATTTTAAAAAGTATATTCAAATTGCTCAAAAAATAAATGTTAAAGTGTATATGATTGCTGACTTTGATTATTTATTGAGAGATAATAAAACTGAAAAATTAAAACAGTATGAGAAAAAATATGAAGGAGATATTAGTAATTTAAATTTAGCTAATTTGCAGTATATAACTCAGATTAAAGATAATGAAATACAGAAATTTATATCAAACTTAAGAAATGAATTGCTTAAATATAGTGAAGAAAAATTTTATAAATCAAAAAATATTGAAGAATATGAGGACTTTATTTTTGAATATGAAAATAATAAATTTACGATAAAAGATTGTATTAATAAATTACAAGAGAATAATATTTTTATTGAAGATGCGGAAATAGAGAATATTTTTAAGAATCTTACACATTCAAAAATGGTAGAAGAAGATATATATAAATTATATGATAGTGAAGATGTTGACAATGAATTCAATCAAGAAAAATTAGATAGATTATTGGACTTTTTGAAAAGGTTATAAACTAAAAAAGCAGAAAAAATCTTCTGCTTTTTTAGTTATTTATTGTTGATTAAGTAATTCTTCTACAGGCGTCATGTCAGTTTTATAGACATTTTTAATAGGATATATGTAGAATTATTATTGAAAATAAGGTATAATAAAATAAATATGGAGGAACACAATTATGATAAATAGAATATATATAAAATGTAATTTTTGTAAAACAAATATACTTTTAAGATTTCAAATGGGAGAATTTGATATTCCATTTAGTTTTTGTTGTCCAAATTGTAATGTTAATATTAATGGACTTAGAAAAGTTAGCTCAGATTATACTTTGAAATTAAATAATGCTATGCAAATAGAAGAAGTAGAACCTGAATATTATATAGATTTATCCGTAGAGCTTCCACATAGAAAAATTCAAAAATATATATCATTTGAATCCATGTATTCTGACGGATTTAGTCCATTTATGGATATAATGAGATTATTTAAAACACAACAAGATTATATACATGTTATGAAATCAATAAGAGATTTTATATTTTTTAAAGTAAATAATTGGAATTTATTAAAATCTCTCTATGATTTATATTTTGGTAATAGAATAGATTTAATACAAGAGCCAATTTTAAAGTTTTCATCACATTACACAGTAAATAATAAGCTAGATGCAGCAATGGCTTTACACCAGTCAAGTATTATTGGAATGAATAAGATATTAGCACCTAATAGTCTTAAAAATTTTTTGGGGTATTCTAGCAAAATTATGGGAAAGGAAACTATTGCTGAAGTAAAAGAATTTGTGAATTTTCTAAAAAATAATAGAAAATTTGATTTTGAACTAAAAAGAATAATAAAAATATATTCAAGATGGATAGATGATTTTGAAAAATATATACCAATAGTAACTGTTTCATTGGGAAATTTGCGTGAAAAATTCAATAAAGAAAATTATGGAATTGCAACTATAAGCTTTGAGAATATGATTAATTTTTATAAGGATACTTATGAATTATTATTAGATATGCTAACTATTGCTATAGGACTAAATAATATTTTTATTAGAGGAAATTTTAATATTTTTTCTGATGAATCTAATGTTTCAAATTTTAATTCTTATAACAATCTTGGAAAATCACAAAGATTGAAAGCTTTAATACCTGAAGAACCATTTAGTAAGTGCATAAATATAAATAGAAATGTACGTAATGCAATTGCACATTATACATATGACTTTAACAGTAGTACTCAAAAAATATATTTCTATGATAAACATAGAAATAATGAAAGCGTTATAGAATTATACCTTTGTGATTTAGCTTTACTATGCTATGATAATATTACAATTTTAGCATATCTAAATGAATTATTTTATAATTTAAGAAAAATAGATTTTTTAGAAAGCGGGATGAAACCTAATATTAGATTTTAGTAGAATTACAAATAATCAAACTAAGGCTTAATGAAAAATAGAAAAAGAGGGTCCTAGTTTAGGACTCCCTTTATTAATATAATCAAACACTAATTAATTCTATTCCATCACAAAATCCATTTCTATAATACTTCTCATTCCAATAACAAATATAATCCATAAAATTCTTATCAAGTCTATCTAATTGATTTCTTACATACTTTTGATTCTGCTTAGGAACATTCTTTAAAATATTTTCAGCAATCTCATCAAAATAAATATAATGTTTTCTATCTTCTTTAGTAAGTGTGCCTAAAACCATTTCCTCTCTAAAACTTAACCAATCTCTTAAAATATCATCATTAACTTCTCTAAAATTATTCATAATCTAAATCCTCCAAAAATTAAAATTTTTATTAATAAAATATTCTTTACAAGAGCCTAAACTCTAAGAACAAACGTACTATATGAATTGGGTAAAAATTGGGTAAAATCTGTTCAAAAAATGCCCTAAAAATGCACAAATGTTCTATAAGTAAAAACTCTTGTAAATACTGAAATACCAACAAAAACTCTAATTGTCACAAAACTACAAAAAGTGGTCAGGTCTCGCTCATAACCCGAAGGCCATAATTCAAACTATTGACCCTATTGGAAGAATTTCACAAAAGATTCTGAGCTAGCTTATAGATTACTAGAAATCAGCTAATAATTCTACTTATATTATAAATTTAATATTAAATTTGAATACATAGACTGTAGAAAACAAGTTTTAACAGTCTAAATAATTTCTAAATATTTCTAATAAAAACTGGAAAACTTAATTTGATGTACTATAAAAAATAGAATGCCAATATTTTCCCAAGATGTATCAGATTGCTCATATTTCTTTAGATGTATTGTGATATTGTTTAAAAAACAATTTTATGATATAAAGTATTAATAACAGCCATAGATGTTAAAAAATAATTTCATTTCTGATTGTATATTGGAGCCAAAATAGATTTTGAACTTGTTGATGAATATTTGAAAAAAGGGCATTTACGCAAGCTGAAGGAAAAATTAAGCTTACGTATTGGTTTCCAAAAGATAAATTAATTAAAAATTCAAGAATTTCTGCAAAAAAACGAAAAAAAAGTAAAATTATATACAAAATTGTTTTTTACTGATATAATAAGCACAGAATTATTAAATGAAAGGGGATGCTTTAAATGAAGCAATATAAAGTACTAACACAAAAAGATAAATGGTTTTCAGGAAAATTCAATCCACAAACCCTAGAGGATGCTATTAATGCGTATGCTGAGCAAGGATGGAGGGTTATAGGCTGTGCTACAGCAGATTTTCCAGCAGTATTTGGTGCTGGAAGGCAAGAAATGGTAATTATATTAGAAAGGGATGCATAATAATGGCATATAAGACAGTATATGATGATGTTATTTTTATTGAAGGAACAGATAGCAGAGTTGATGTTAAAGGTAAAGTTAAATACAAGTATGGCTCTTTTAATGCACAACTAAAGGGATTAAACAAGGTTAAGGCTTCTTTAGCTCACCAAGCGAAGCTTCAAAAATGTAATTGTATTGTCGAATTTAAGTATGGACAAAAATCTAGTTGGTTTTCAATAGACGATACAAAATGGTTTGGAGAAGGCAAGTGTGGAATATTATCTGATGAAGACTATAACTTAATAATAAATGAGATTAATAAATAAGCCACACTTTGATATAATCAAACCAAGTTCATATAAATTAAGAAGCGGTATTGATAAGTCAAGCAAAGTTATGTAACAAAAGATAAAGTTTTAATATGATTAAGCAAACTCATATAAATGGAGGTATGGTATGGAAAAAAATTGCGTAGAAGAAAAGGGAACAAAAGAAGTAAAAGAAATTTTAGAAAAATACAAAAAAGACAAATCAAATTTGATTCAAATTTTGAATGAAATACAAGAAAAGTATGGTTATATTCCAAAACAGGCACAGATTGAAGTTTCAGAATATCTGTCAATTCCAATGGCCGAAATTTACGGCGTCATTACGTTCTATTCACGTTTTACTCTTGAACCAAAAGGAAAATATAATATATCAGTATGCTTAGGAACGGCATGCTTCGTAAAGGGTTCACAAGCTTTATTAGATAGATTAAAAGAGAGACTAAAGATAGAAGAAGGTCAAACAACTGCAGATGGAAAATTTTCTATTGATGCAACCAGATGCGTTGGAGCATGCGGGTTGGCACCAGTTTTTACAGTAAATGACGAGGTGTATGGAAAAGCAACTGTAAAGAAGTTAGATGAGGTGCTAGATAAATATATGAATCAGGATTAAATTACAGTCTATTAGTTTTAATCCTTAACAAAATATTATGATATATAATTTATTGTACATTGTTGTAACAAGCTATAACAATATTAAATGGAAGGAGAAGTTTATGAAAACTTTAGAAGAGATTCACCAAATAAGGGAGCAAAAAAGGAAAGAACTAGATTTAAGAGTAAATATAAAGGCAGATACGAGAGAAAAACACATTTTGGTATGTAGAGGAACAGGTTGCACTTCTTCAAAATCACCAGAAATTATTAATAATTTTAGAAGAATTTTAAAAGAAAAAGATATTCAAAATGTAAGAGTTATCCAAACAGGATGCTTCGGTTTGTGCGCAAAGGGGCCTATAGTGATAATTAGGCCAGAAGATACTTTTTACGCGATGGTAAAGCCAGAGGATTGCGAAGAAATAATAGAGAAACATATACAGCAAGGAGAACTTGTTGAAAGATTATTGTGCAAAGATATTGATAATACTGTAGTAAATAGATTAGATGAACTTAATTTTTATAAAAAGCAAAAGCGTATTGCGCTAAAAAATTGCGGAATTATTGACCCAGAGCAGATTGATGAATACATAGCTTTTGATGGATATAAGGCGCTTGAGCAAGTTTTGACTTCAATGACTCCAGATGAAGTAATTGAAGAAGTTAGCAAGTCAGGCTTAAGAGGCCGTGGCGGAGCAGGCTTCCCAACTGGCAAGAAGTGGCTTTTTACAAGGCAAGCTGAAGGAGACCAGAAATATGTAGTTTGTAATGCAGATGAGGGAGACCCAGGTGCTTTTATGGATCGTAGCATTTTGGAAGGAGACCCCCATAGTGTACTAGAAGCTATGGAAATCGCAGGTTATAGTGTTGGAGCTAACAAGGGATATATCTATGTAAGAGCAGAGTATCCTATTGCAGTGCAGAGGTTGCAGGTTGCAATTAATCAAGCAAGAGACTATGGATTGCTTGGGCAAAATATTTTTGGAACAGATTTTTCTTTTGACGTAGAGATTAGGCTAGGTGCGGGAGCATTTGTTTGTGGCGAAGAGACAGCACTACTGGAATCAATAGAAGGAAGAAGAGGACAGCCAAGAGTCAAACCGCCTTATCCAGCTAATGTTGGCTTATGGGGTAAACCAACGTTAATAAACAATGTGGAGACTTACGCTAATATTACTAGAATTATACTAAATGGAGCAGACTGGTATGCAAGCATCGGAACGGAAAAGTCAAAAGGTACAAAGGTTTTCGCGCTAGGTGGAAATGTAAATAATATAGGATTGGTCGAAGTGCCAATGGGGACTACTTTAAGGGAGATTGTGTTTGACATAGGAGGAGGAATTCCAAATGGCAGAGAATTTAAAGCTGCACAAACAGGAGGACCTTCAGGTGGATGTATTCCTAAAGAACACCTAGATACACCGATTGACTATGAATCATTATCAAATATTGGCTCAATGATGGGGTCTGGTGGATTAATTGTGATGGATGATTCAAAGTGTATGGTAAATATTGCCAGATTTTATTTGGATTTTACTGTAAGTGAAAGCTGTGGAAAGTGTACGCCTTGTAGGATAGGAACAAAAAGGATGCTAGAGATTTTAGATAGAATGTGTGAAGGTAAAGCTGAAGAAGATGATTTGTATAAATTAGAAAAATTGGCATCAAATATTAAAAAGTCTGCAATATGCGGACTTGGGCAAACTGCACCAAATCCAGTTATTAGTACATTAAAATATTTTAGGGAAGAATATGAAGAGCATATTAAGTATAAAAAATGTAGGTCTGGTCAATGTAAAGCACTAGCTAATATAGAAATAGACCCAAGCAAGTGCAAGGGCTGCGGTATATGTAAAAGAAATTGCCCTGTTAATGCTATTACAGGTGAGCCAAGACAAGTACATAAAATAGATCCAGATATTTGTATTAAATGTGGAACCTGTGTAGATAAGTGTCCATTTAAGGCAATAAAAAAGTAATTAGAAAGGAGTTAAAACTATGTCAGAAAATGAGATGGTAACACTAAAAATAGATGATAAAGAAGTTAAAGTAAAAAAAGGGACAACTATTTTACAAGCAGCAAAACAAGTTGGAATTGATATACCTACATTATGTTTCTTAAAAGATATAAATGAAGTCGGAGACTGTAGAATGTGCATAGTTGAGGTTGAAGGTAGAAAGGGTTTTGCGACTTCTTGTATTCAAAAGGCTGAAGACGGCATGGTGGTGCATACTCACTCACCTGCAATTATGGAATCAAGAAGGGTCATATTAGACTTAATATTGTCTAATCATCACCGTGATTGCTTAACTTGTAGTCGTAATGGAAATTGCGAATTACAAGCATTAGCTATGAAATTTAATGTTCAACATGTAGAATTTGAAGGCGAAATGACAGAGCATAAAATTGATGATAAATCACCAGCAATTGTAAGGGATTTTAATAAATGTATTCTTTGTAGAAGATGTGTAGCAACATGTAAAAATGTTCAGCAAATAGGGGCCATAGATTGCATAAAAAGAGGCTTTGAATCTTGCATTTCTACTGCTGGAGATAATAGTTTAGCAGATGTAAACTGTACATTTTGTGGTCAATGTATTGAAGCCTGCCCAACAGGAGCTTTAAAAGAAAAGGAAAATATTAAAGATGTTTGGAGAAACTTGAAAGACCCAGAAATTTATACAGTTGTACAAACTGCTCCAGCTGTTAGAGTGGCACTAGGGGAAGAGTTTGGTTTGCCAATAGGAACAAATGTGGTTGGAAAGTTAGTTTCTAGTCTAAAAAGTTTGGGATTTGATAGGGTATTTGATACTAACACTGGTGCAGATTTAACTATTATGGAAGAGGCAAATGAGTTCGTAGAGCGCTTCCAAAAGCAAGAGGGGCTTCCAATGATAACTTCTTGTTGCCCTGGCTGGGTAAGATTTGCCGAAAAAAATTATCCAGATTTGTTAGATCATTTATCAACTTGCAAGTCTCCACATCAAATGTTTGGAGCGATGATAAAATCATATTTTGCTAAGAAATATAATATTGATCCTAAAAAAATATGTACAATTTCTGTAATGCCATGTGTTGCTAAAAAATTTGAGTGCCAGAGAGAAGAAATGGAAGTGGATGGAATTAGAGATGTTGATTATGTAATAACAACGCGCGAACTATCAAGAATGATAAAACAAGCCAACATTGAATTTACAGATTTATCTGATGATGTGTTTGATGAGCCAATGGGAGAGGCAACAGGAGCTGGTGCTATATTTGGTACCACAGGAGGCGTTATGGAAGCAGCTCTAAGGACAGCAGCTGATGTGATAGAAGGAAAAGACTTAGATAAATTCGAGTACAAGGCTGTACGTGGTGGTAGCGGTAGAAAAGAAGCTACAATAGAAATAGCAGGCAAAAAAATTAAAGCTGTAGTAGTTAGCGGATTAAATAATGCTAGAACAGTGATGGAAGAAATAAAAGCTGGAAAAGCAGACTATCAGTTTGTTGAGGTAATGGCATGCCCAGGTGGATGTATAATGGGCGGAGGCCAACCAATAGAAAGTTCAAAAGTACGAAGAGAAGTGGATATAAGAGAGCTACGAGCTGATGCATTATATACAATAGATGAAAAAAGTGTAATTAGAAAAGCACATAAAAGTCCAGTTATGAAGCAAATGTATGCAGAATTTTTGCAAAAACCAGATGGAGAAATTGCACATAAATACCTACATACTAAATATAGTCCAGTAAAGAAATATGATATATAAAAATAAATAGCTCAATCTAATAATTGTATAACAAAATATATTAATAGATAATTTATTGTACCGTGTTGTAGCAACCTCAAAAATCAACGTTAAAAACAAGAGGTTGCTCCAATCGCACTCGCTTTTGCTCGTTTGATTGATACGCAGTACATCAAAATTATCTATTAATATATTTTTGTAAAAAATAAAAATTAATGAGCTATAAATTGCAATTATTCACAATTTGTGAAAAGATTGTGGATAGTTTATTATGTAGAAATATGTCGAAAGATACAATAAAATAAAAAGTTAGCTCAGAATATAAAAAATTATGTAAAATACAGTCGAACGATTCTTAATAAAAATATAAAAAAAGTGTTGACAGGTTATGTAAAACATATTATAATACAAAACAGTTCAAGTCAAAAATAATTATTCAAAATTCAAATATTAATTTTTTAAATCGAGAATATTTATTCGAAATTAGAACTTACAATTTACTTATATGATTTAAACATCTGAGGCCATTTTTAATATCAACTTAAAAAAATATCCCAAATAGAGATATGTTATAAAAATATCTGATAAAAACTATCCCCTATTTGACATAAATAAAAACCCTTATCAAATGTCAAACCCTTTGTAGTATATTTAAAAAAAGCCCTTGTATCATATATGCTATAAAATTACTTGCATAATTTAACTTATTAATGGTCTCAGATGTTTAAGTCATATAAGTAATTAGGTTTATAGGTAAAACCTCTCAAAAATCTAAATATCAAAAAAGGAGAAATCAACCAAATGTTAGCTATAACTAAAAGTATTGCTTTGCAAGGATTAGAAGGATATCTAATTTCAATAGAAGTTGATGTATCTTTGGGAATGCCATATTTTGAAATAGTAGGCTTGCCAGATATAACAGTAAAAGAATCTAAAGAAAGAGTAAAAACAGCAATTAGAAATTCAAATATTGAACTATTAAGTAGAAGAATTATAGTAAATTTAGCACCAGCCAATATACGAAAAGAAGGTTCTGTACTTGATCTACCTATTGCTATATCGGTATTAATGGCAACTGGAAGCATAAAGGCGAATTTAAATAAAAAAATACATAATATCTTAGAAAATACAGTCTTCATAGGTGAATTATCATTAAATGGCAAAGTAGAAAAAGTAAAAGGTGTACTTCCGATGTGTTTAGAGGCAAAAAAATTAGGAATAACAAGAATAATTTTACCAGCAGAAAATGCAGAAGAAGCAGCCGTAGTAGATGGAATTGATATATTAATAGCTCATAATTTAAAAGAAGTAATAGAATATTTAGACGGAAAAATTGAATTACAAAGTCCTAGTAAAAAAAGTCATCAATTCGATAGCAATGCTTATGATATCGGTTTCGAAGATGTTAAAGGACAAGAGGATGTTAAAAGAGCATTAGAAATTGCTGCAGCTGGTCGGCCATAATTGCCTTTTAATTGGAAGTCCGGGTAGTGGTAAAACCATGTTAGCAAAAAGATTGCCAAGCATATTGCCAAATATGACTTTTGATGAAATGATGGAGGTAACTAAAATTTATAGCATTTTAGGTTTGACTTCAAATGATAGGCCAATAATTACAAAAAGACCTTTTAGAAGTCCTCATCATACAATAACGCCAGTTTCACTAATAGGTGGAGGGACAAAGCCTAAGCCACGGAGAAATAAGTTTGGCGCATTTGGGAGTCCTGTTTTTAGATGAATTGCCAGAATTTAATTCAAATACTTTAGAATCACTAAGAGAACCTTTAGAAAATAATTTAATTAAAATCAATCGAATGTACTCTTCTGTTAGTTATCCATGTAATTTTATGCTTATTGCAAGCATGAACCCGTGCCCATGCGGATATTATGGTTCAAATAGAAAAGAATGTAGATGCAAACCATATCAAATACGAAATTATATAAACAGAGTTAGTGGACCATTGTTAGATAGAATTGATATTCATATAGAAGTAAATGAAGTTAAATATGATGACTTAAATAGTAAGCAAAAACCAGAAACTTCGGAAACAATACGTCAAAGAGTTAATCAAGCTAGAGAACTTCAACTGTGGAGGTATAAAAAATACAACATTTTCTCTAATTCTGAACTGGATGCAAAAATGATTGAAAAATTCTGTAAGCTAGATACAAATTCACAAAAACTTTTAAAAGAAGCTTTTGAAAAGCTAGATTTGTCAGCTAGAGCATATACTAGAATTTTAAAAGTGGCAAGAACTATTGCAGATTTAGAGTTTACTGAAAATATAAATGAAGGGCACATATTAGAAGCAATTCACTATAGAAGCTTAGATAGAAAATATAGATATAACAAAACATAAAGGAGGTAAACATAATTTTATGGATACTATCACAGAAGAAGATTTATTATACCCTGTAGGGTTAAAAAATACACCAAATGCACCAAAAAAATTGTACATAAAAGGTAATAAAAAATTATTAGCAACAAAAATTGTATCAATTGTAGGTTCAAGAGAATGTAGTGTAGAGGGTGTCAGACTTGCGGAATTTTTTTCAAAAGGATTAGTTAAACAAGGTATTACAATTGCAAGTGGAATGGCAATTGGCATAGATACAGCAGCACATAAATATGCGTTAGATGCGAAAGGAGGTACTATTGCTGTATTACCAAGTGGGCTGAATAAGATATATCCGGAAGAAAATGAATGGCTATATAAAAAAATTTTAGAAAACGATGGATTGATAATTACTGAATACAAAGCAAATGTTGACGCTTCAAAGCAAAACTTTTTAGATAGAAATAGAATAGTAAGCGGAATTGCACTAGGGGTTTTGATAATTGAATCAAAATATAGAAGCGGTACAAGTGTAACAGCTGAACATGCAATTAAACAAGGGAAAAAAGTATTTGCCTTACCACATGAAGTTTATAATAAAAATGGTGTAGGAAATAATGAACTAATAAAAAAAGGAAAAGCACAACTAGTATTAGGTATTAAAGATATTTTAACAGAGCTGGGCATCGAATTTGTAAAAGATAAAGAAAATATACCTGAAGAAAGCATTAAAGAAGACAAAACAGAAAGAGTAGAAAAAATTATAAATTGTCCAAACAAAACATACAAAAGAATATATGAATTATTACAAAAAAATCAATTTTCAATCGATGAATTGTATTCAAAATTAGATATGAGTACTAAAAAAATAAATAACTTGCTATTAATGATGGAAATTGAAGGCTATGTAGCCAAAACAGCAAGTGGTTATAAATTTAAATAAACAGGAGTGATATTAATATGAACAATAACAATCAAATATTAGGAAAAATAGGGGAAGATATTGCTTGCGAAATATTAGAAGGCAATAAATATAAAATAATAGAGAGAAATTTCAGATGTAGACAAGGAGAAATAGATATAATAGCCTTAGACATAATGAAAGAGGAAATGGTCTTTATTGAGGTAAAAACAAGAACATCATTAACTTATGGAACGCCAGCAGATGCAGTAGATTTTAACAAACGAAACCACATATATGAAAGCGCAAGATATTATATATATAAAAATGATATAAGAAATATTGGAATAAGGATAGATGTTATGGAAATTTATTTTTTAGGAGATAAAGTAGCAGTTAGTCACATAAAACACGCTTTTTAAACAATCAAAGGCCATTAGGAATTATTCCTAAATGACCATTGCTTTTCATATTTTTCTTTAGCTTTATCAAGGTTATATACTCCATTAAAAGATTTAACCGGAGCGAACTCTTCATCAGTATTTACACGAAGAAGCAACATATCATCAAAATATGAGAAAGCATCAAATATAAAGTTTTCAAACTTAAAAGAATTAGGAGAATCAGGTATTTGCTTTACTCCTTCATCATTTACAAAAGCATTTTTTTTGTATGCCCTGTGATATTTTAAGCTTATATTAGAAACTTTTTGAATAGCATCAGTAGTCATTAAATGAGAAAGAATATTTGCTTCTCTATATAAATACAAACCATTCTCATCTTTACGATTTGATAACTCTAAAGTTATTTCATCATAATCTAGTATAGAAGGTTTACCAAATTTTTTACAGTAAACTGCTGTTTTTTCCATTGCTAGTTCTTTAAAAATAGACTTGGAAGCAATTTGGTAATTACCATCGATAGCAAGACCTATAAAAAATGGATCTACATTTTTTTGTAATATATTATCTATTCCACCGAAATAAACTAGGCTAATATTATGTGCTATTAATTCTTCAATAATACCATGTTTTTTCATAGAAGCAAATACATTACCATTTCCATTAGAGGCTTCTTTTACTAGATATGGCTCTTGCAAAAATAATTTACCATCTACAGTAATTAAAGGCAGTTTACCTTGTTTGAAGAACTTAATCTTTTCCTTAGGATAATCCCAATAATTGTGAATATCAAAAAATGTTTTTGTTGGTAAATCATTTTCTTCACTGGTCATAATATACCAAGGAAGTGTAACATTATATGTAGTATTAGCCCTTTTTAAATCTTCACAGATAATCTCAAAAAAAGATTTGCTGCCAAAATTATTGTCAAATTTAATTACATAAGTACCCTTAGGGCCTCTATATCCGAGCCTAGTACCTTGACCGCCAGCTAATGTAACAACTGCCAAGCCATTATTTTTAATGAACTTTTCACCTATTTTAGTGTAATAAGAAATTTCTTTTTGGCTATAGCGATTTTTTTCAAAATGCTTAAGTGGAGATAATTCACCAGGAATAATATCTTCATTTTTCATAGAGTTTTGATACAAATTTATAATTTGTTCAAAATTTATATTTAAAATTTGGTTAAGCAATAGCTCTTTATGATACATATCAAGCTCTTTGTAAAATTTTAATAAATGTTCTTGATTATAAGTAGATAAAATCTGCTTTACTTTTTCTAGTTTATCACCCATAACAAAATCCTTTCTTTATATTTCTTACGTACAAACACAAATTAATTATAGACAGTAGGAAGAGCACCCTTTAAGCTCTTGATAACCATTTCTTTGTTTGACATATCAGAATTTTCAACATCTTCAATCTCTTTTTGAACATTATATGGAAGCCTTACTAAATTGAAAGAAATTGAAGACAAATCTTGGTTACCATAATTTCCTTCTATTATTATATAAGATGCAAGAGTTGAAAATTTGTTACTTGGGTCACTCAAATCAGAATTCATCATTTCAACAGAAAGGCCTACACTTCCAGGATTAAATAAAGTTTTATTCCCAAACCTTACAATAAATGGAGTATGAATATGCCCAAAGCCAACAATATCAGGCTCTTTGTCATCAGGACCTTTACCTAAAAATTCTGTGTTTTTAAACATCTCCGCAGGAGAATAAATTTCTTTTTTATAAGAAGAAATGCCGTTTTTAGTATTTGAAAACATAGGATTATATATGTCATCTAAATTATATGGGCATGCATGGAATAACCTAATAAAATATCCGCTCATATAAAATTCATAAAATATTGGGAGACTTCTAAGAAAAGCAGCTCTTTCTTCACCAATTTTTTTACGTGACCAAAAATGCTTAGCATTTTCAGTATCTTGCGAAACAACATAATCTGCGTTTCCAAGTAATATTACTTCACAGCTTTCTCTTAATTTGTCTATAACTAAATCAGGATGTGTACATTTTATTACATTGTCCCCAAGGGAAAAAATTCTTTTAATGCCACGTTGCTTAATATCTGCCAAAACAGTGTTTAAAGCGGTTATATTTCCATGGACGTCAGAAATAATTGCTATTTTTTCCATTAATACGAGCCTCCTTTATATTAAAATCTAATAATTTCTTGATAAGTTTTAATTGCAAAATTGTCAGTCATACCAGATAAATAATAAATAATGCATTTATAAAAATCCAATTTATTATCATCATGAAAAATTACTTTATTTTTAAGATTAGAATTAGTTCTATCTGCAAAATCATAATATTTATCAGCAAATTCTGAAAAACTCTTATATAAACTAGGATAATTATTTGCTAATTTTTTTATAGATTCAGATGCACTTATACCATTATAGCAAGAAGCCAAAGTATTGTAAATCTCATTTAAAATAACTTCAAAATATCTTGAGGAAGATATTAATCTGTCACTCAAATAAATATACTTATAATTAAATTCTTTAATTGTATTTAATAATTTAAAAGCTTTTTCAGAAAAGCATAATCCTTTATCAGGTGAAGAATTCTGACACAAATCAGAAATTAAATAATTGATAATTATAGTATTATTTAAACCAGTTCCACCTAAATTGGAATTAAGCAAATCATATAATTTTTCTAAGTGTTCATCTAAAATACCAATAGTAATAGCATCTTCTATATCTCTTCCAAGATAAGAAATTTTATCAGAAATTTTGACTACGCAACCTTCCCATGTATAAGGAGCATATTGGTTTGGCTTTTGGTAGTCGTACAAATCTATAAATTCATCTCTTGGTTTCAAGTAATTCTCGTCTATTTCCCCACAATGAGAAATAATACCATCTCTAACAGCATAAGTCAAATTAAGATTATTTTCACACTTATTGTTATCTTCTAACAATTCTATAAAATCTACAAGTCCTAGTCCGTTTTTTTCATGCCAAAAGCTAGTACCAATATCCCTTTTAGAAAGTGATGACAAAATTTTTTCACCTTTGTGGCCAAAAGGACTATGTCCCAAGTCATGTGCAACAGATATAGCTTTGGTTAGTTCTGTATTTAGACCTAAGTAATTTGCAATAGTATAACTAATAGATTCAACATGCAATACATGCTCAATTCTTGTACAAATATGGTCATTTTCAGGTGAGAAAAAAACTTGAGTTTTATGCTTTAATCTCCTAAAGCCATTTGAATGTATAACTCTTGTATAATCTCTTTCAAATTCACTTCTGAAGTCACCTTCACGCTGATACATAGGATATTTTCTCGAAATTAAATTTTGCCACTTATTATTATTTGGAGTAGCGGCAAAATCTTTAAAACAATTTTTCAATTTTGAACCATCCTTTCAAACAAATATATTTATTTAATTTTATATCAAATTTGTGTGAAAGTCTAGTGAAAATTTCTTGTTATTTAATTATACTTATGCTAGAATAATTCCGAATGGGAGATGATAAAATGTTTAACTTAGTAAAAGACAACTATGATAAAAATACAGATGATATTTTAAATTCAATTAATAAAATGTTAGAAAAAAATAAAAAGGGAAAATTATTTGTGATTGAAGGGACAGACGGTTCAGGCAAACAAACACAACTTGAAAGACTGCAAAAAAGACTAACTGAAGATGGAATCAAATATAAAACTGTAAGTTTCCCAAACTATGATAGCCCAAGCTCTTCATTAGTAAAGATGTATTTATCTGGAGAGTTTGGAGAAAAAGCTTGTGATGTAAGCCCATATATAGCTTCTACATTTTATGCTGCAGATAGGTATGCAACATTTCAAACTGGATATAAAAAATACTATGAAGAAGGCGGAATTATATTGGCTGATAGATATACAACTGCTAGTATGGTTTATCAAGCTGGAAAAATCTCAGACAGAGAAGAAAGAAAAAAATATTTAGATTGGCTTTTTGATTTTGAATTTAATTTATATGGATTGCCAATTCCAACAGAAGTATTTTTCCTAAATATGCCAACAGAAATATCATTAGAATTGATAAAAAATAGAGCCAATAAATTTTCAGGTGACAGTAAAAAAGATATACATGAGAATGATCCAGATTATTTAAAAAAATCATACAAAGCAGCATGCGAAGTCGCAAAAGAATATAATTGGTTTAAAATAGATTGTGTAAAAGATAACAAAATACGCTCAATAGATGATATTCACGAAGAGATATACTGTGAGATAAAAAAACATTTATAAAAAGAATAAAAATAATTACAATTTTGACATTGTCAAACCAAATTTGAGCCTTGAGAAAGGGTTGATAAAAAATGAAAGCTTTAATTACTGGAGCATCTTCGGGAATAGGCAGAGATATAGCGAGATTGTTAAATGAAAAAGAATATGACTTAGTCTTAGTGGCAAGAAATGAAGAAAGATTAAATCAAATAAAATCTGAACTGGAGCAACAGGATAAAAACAATAAAATTGAAATAATTTCAATAGACTTAGCCAAAAAAGAAAATTGCTTAACACTATGCAAAAAAGTAAAAAATGTAGATATCCTAATAAATAATGCAGGATTTGGAGACTGTGGATATTTTTCTGAAACAGACTTAGATAAAGAATTAAATATGATAAACACAAACATCACAGCAGTGCATATTTTAACAAAATTGTATTTGCAAGAAATGAAAAAAAGAAATTCTGGGAAAATTTTAAATGTTGCGTCAATAGCTGGCTTTATGCCAGGTCCATTAATGTCTACATATTACGCAACAAAATCTTATATAGTCAGATTATCTCAGGGCATAAGAGAAGAACTACATAGAGAACATTCCAAAGTTCAAATTAGCATTTTGTGCCCAGGGCCTGTAAATACTAATTTCAATAATGTTGCAGGTGTTGAGTTCCACTTAAGGGAGGCTAATAGCATGAGCGTAGCCAAACAAGCTCTTAATGGATTAGAAAAAGGTAAATTTTGTATAGTCCCAGGGATTGATATAAAATTGGCAATGCTTGCCGCAAAACTAATTCCATCATTTATAGTTGGAAAAGTTACATATCTAATTCAATGGAAAAAATTACGCAAAGGAAAATAATTACAAAAAGGGATTGACAAAACCAAACAAATATTCTATAATATTTTTGGTGAGATTATGGAAAAACAAATATTGCATGTAGATGTAAACAATGCTTATTTAAGCTGGACAGCATTAGATATGCTAAAACATGGAAGCAAATTAGATATAAGAGAAATCCCTGCTATAATTGGTGGAGATGAAAGTAAAAGGTCTGGCATTGTGCTTGCAAAAAGCATGAAAGCTAAAGAATGTGGCGTAAAAACAGCAGAGACAATTTACCAAGCAAAGCAGAAATGCCCAAATTTACAAGTATTCTCACCAAGATTTGATGTCTACAAAGAAAATTCAAATAAATTGTATCACTTATTATTAGAATACACAGATAAAATTGAAAGATTTAGTATTGATGAATGTTTTATGGATATGACTAACTATCTTATGAATGATACATTATTAAATAAGGGCAAAGAAATAAATCGAAGAATTAAAGAAGAGCTGGGATTTACAGTTAATGTTGGAGTAGCACATAATAAGTTATTAGCTAAAATGGCTTCTGATTTTCAAAAACCAGATAGAGTTCATACATTATGGGAAGAAGAAATTCCTACTAAAATGTGGCCATTGCCAGTGTCTGAATTATTTATGCTTGGTAAAAAAACAGTACCAAAGTTATATAATATGCAGATAAAAACAATAGGACAGCTAGCAAAATCTGATAAAAATATATTGCAAAAAAAATTTGGAAAACATGGAATACTAATGTGGGAATATGCAAATGGAATAGATAATTCTGAAGTCAAATATTTGCCAGAAAGACCAAAATGCATTAGTAATTCAGTCACGCTACCAGTAAATATATCCAATTTAAGTAGACTAGAAGAAATAGCAACAGTTATATCAGACCAAGTAGCATATAGACTAAGAAAAGAAGGCCTTCTAGCTAACACAGTGAATGTACAGTTGCGAACAAAAGACTTTGAAGATTCTTCACATCAAAGTAAATTACCACAGGCAACTGATGTAACCAAAGAAATTTCAGAAAAGGCAAAAGAACTTTTGAAGCAGATGTATAAAAAGGGAATGCAAATTAGATTAGTTGGAGTAAAAGTAGATAATTTAATTGAAAAAGAACAGCAACAATTATCATTATTTAGCAATAGTAATAAAAAGCAAAAAAACTTAGATAAAGTAATGGATAATTTAAAAGAAAAATATGGATATGACATTATTAAAAGAGCAGGCAAAATGGATTTAGACGGATTTGTAAAGCTAAAAGACGTATAAGTATTGGAGTTAATAATATGAATGAAATAAATTATAACGGAGAAATCATAGAATATACTTTAATAAAATCAAAAATAAAAAATATGTATATTCATGTAAAAGATGGTAAAGTAATAGTCAAAGCACCACAAAAGCTTGAAGATAAATATATTATAGACTTTATAAACAAAAAAGCAAAATGGATTTATGAAAAAGTAAAGCAAAGTGAAAATAAAAAAATAGAAGAGCCAATAACTCAAGAAGAAGCAGAAAGGCTAAAAATAATAGTAAACAAATGCATAAGAAAATATATGCCAATAATAGGTATAGCACCACAGAAAGTCAGAATAAGGGACATAAAATATGCTTGGGGAAGTTGCTCAACAAATAGAAATATAACAATAAACTTAAAATTAGCAAACAAACCAGAAAAAGTAATAGAATATGTTGTATTACATGAAATGTGTCACTTAAGATATATGAATCATTCAAAAGCCTTTTGGAATTTAGTAGAAAGTAACATGAAAGATTATAAATCTTTAAGAAAAGAACTTACTGCATAGCATAAAAAG
>CALXJQ010000022.1 GCA_944388665.1 uncultured Clostridia bacterium | reverse complement strand
AAATAGAAGTACAAGTGCAAATTTAGAAGAGGTTGGCAGAAAAAATAAAACCGATTCAGCTGTAGATATAACTAGCAAAAAAACTCATCTGGGTTTTTGTAAAGCAACAGACAAAGTAAAAATAGCACTTTATAGTTTACACAAATTTGAAGAACCTTGCATAAGTGGGCAAAATGGATCTGGGACGGTGTTCTTTTCGAATTGCAATTTGAATTGCGTGTTTTGCCAAAATTACGAAATAAGTCAACTTGGCAAGGGCAAAGAAATTTCAATAGAGGAATTAGCAGAAATTTTTTTGTTGCAACAAGAAAAGGGCGCAGAAAATATCAATCTGGTTACGCCTACAAGCTATACTTTACATATACTAGCAGCATTAAAAATAGCTAAATCAAACGGACTAAAAATTCCAATTTTATATAACACAAATGGATACGAAAATGTAGAAACAATAAAAATGCTAAAAGGCTATATTGACGTCTACTTGCCAGATTTAAAATATGCGTTTCCTAATTTAGCAATAAAATACTCAAATGCCCCAAATTATTTTGAAATAGCAACAAAAGCAATAAAAGAAATGGTAAATCAAGTTGGAGTTCCAAAATTTGACGAAAGAGGCATTATACAAAAAGGCGTTATCGTAAGACATCTTGTGTTGCCAAACCATATTTATAATAGTAAAAAAGTTCTAAGATGGATAAAAGATAACTTGCCAGATGAAATCTATGTAAGCGTGATGGCGCAATACTTTCCAACTTATAAGGCAAAAGATTTTGAAGAAATAAACAGAAAATTAACTAAGCAAGAGTGGGCAGAAATTCAAAAATATTTAGAAAAACTGGATATTGAAAATGGATATGTACAGGAGCTGGGCGAGCGTGAAGAGGAATATGTGCCAAACTGGAATTTATCCAGTTGAAAAAGAATTAAATTTTGGCAAGGAAAATTGCATTTAAAAGGCAAGGGCGCATACTGGTGTATGTAACCGCGTTTTAAATGTGATTTGACGCCGCCAAAATTGTAATTATTTTTCAACTAAAAAAAGGTTAATATAAAATATAACAAATAATAGAAAGGAAGAGTGAAAAATGAGAATAGTAGAACCTTGGATTGAAGTAGAAAAAATTGATGGAGTACAAATAATGAAAAGAATCGAAAGAGCTTGCAGAACTTGCTATCGTTCAGAAGGAAAAATAACAGAAGATAGTTACAAAAGATTATTAACTAATTGTATAAATAGAGGTCATGAATCAGTGCTAGAGCATGAGAAAGTAACAGTTAGAATTTATAACGATATAGGCTCTTATAAAGACCTAACAAGACACAGATTTGCAAGTTTTTCAGTAGAATCAACAAGATATTGTAGCTATGACAAAGATAAATATGGAAATGAAATAGCATTTATTGACCCAGTTTATATTGAAGACCCAAAATTATATGAAATTTGGAAGGATACAATGCAAAAAATAGAGGATAACTATATCAAAATGAAACAATTAGGAGCAACAAACGATATGTGTAGAGAGCTATTGCCACATTCTACAGCAGCAGAATACACAATGACGGCAAACATAAGAGAGTGGAAGCACATACTTAGCCTTAGAACCACAAGCAATGTGCATCCAGCAATAAGACAAGTGCTAATACCTCTACTAAAATATTTCAAAGAACAGATGCCTGAAATCTTTGGAGATATTAAGTATGATGAGGAATTCAATCCAAAATATTATGCTAAATTAACTATTGCAGATTAATATTGCCCAAATCTCTTGAAATTTATTAAAAAATGTAGTAAAATAGTTATATCTTAAAACTACCTTTTACTTAGCTTGAACTCCGAACACCGAATTTAGGCTCAGTTAAAGGAATAAAATAAAATAGGAGGTGTAAATATGACTAAAGAAAGAAAACAAGAAATCATTAATACATATAAAAGAGATGAAAACGATACTGGTTCTCCAGAAGTTCAAATAGCTCTTTTAACAGAAAGAATTAATGAGCTAACAGAACACTTAAAAATCCATAAAAAAGACAATCATTCAAGAAGAGGTCTTTTAAAAATGGTAGGAAAAAGAAGAAACTTATTAAACTATTTAGCTAAAAAAGATATTAATAGATATAGAGAAATAGTTGAAAAATTAGGACTAAGAAAATAAAAAATCTAAAAAGCCTATGCTTATTCAGCACGGGCTTTTATCAAGAAATTATTGTGGCCAAGTTGGAATTTAGGTAAGTAGCTTGTATAATGTGCTAAAAAATTAACATATTATAGAGGTTACCATCTAAACTAACTTGGCACAAAGAAAGAGGGAGAAAAAATATGTTTAAAACTTATGAAATGGATTTAGCAGGAAGAAAGCTTGTTATAGAAACAGGCAAAATGGCAGGATTAGCAAATGGAAGTGTGTTGGTGCGTTATGGAGATACTTGTGTATTAGTAACAGCAACAGCTTCGAAAGAGCCAAGGGAAGGAATAGACTTTTTCCCATTATCAGTTGATTTTGAAGAAAAATTATATGCTGTAGGAAAAATTCCTGGAAGCTTTACAAAAAGGGAAGGAAAACCAACTGATAAAGCAATATTAACATCAAGGGCAATAGATAGGCCATTAAGGCCATTGTTCCCAAAAGACTTTAGAAATGATGTAGTAATAGTTGGAACAGTGCTTAGTGTGGATCAAGACAATTCAGCAGAAGTTGCAGCTATGATTGGTGCAGCAACAGCTTTGGCAATATCAGATATACCTTTTAATGGACCTACAGCTGCTGTAAATGTGGGATTAGTTGATAGTGAAATTATTATAAATCCAACAGAAGAACAAAGAAAGAAAAGTGACTTGACATTAACAGTTGCAGCAACAGAAAATAAAATAACAATGATCGAAGCAGGAGCAAATGAAGTTCCAAATTCTATAATGTTAAGGGCTATAAAGCAAGCACATAAAGAAATCAAAAAAGTTTGCAAATTTATTAATAAAATTCAAAAAGATATAGGAAAACCAAAATTTGAATATCAATCATTCGAAGTTAATCAAGATATTTATAATTTCGTTGATGAAAATTTCAAAAATGAAATAAAAGAAAAAGTTCAAGAGCCAGATAAAACTACGAGGGACAACAACATAGATGAAATAAAGGCAAAAATCGAAGAAGCTTATCAAGAAAAATATGGAGAAGATGCTTTAGAAGAGCATAAGTCAGACATAGCAGAAGCTTTAAATAAAGTGGAGAAAAAATGTGTAAGAGACATGATATATTATGAACATAAAAGAGTTGATGGAAGAGATTTAGATGAAATAAGACCATTATCTTGTGAAGTAGGCTTATTACCAAGAGTTCATGGAAGTGCGCTATTTACAAGAGGTTTAACTCAAGTGCTTTCAGTAGCTACACTTGGAATGATAAGTGAAGAACAAACACTAGATGGAATAGACGACGAAAAAGCTAAGCGTTATATGCATCAATATAATTTCCCAAGTTATTCTGTAGGAGAGGCTAGGCCATCAAGAGGTCCAGGTAGAAGAGAAATAGGGCATGGAGCATTAGCTGAAAAAGCTTTAGTTCCAGTTTTACCTTCAGAAGAAGAATTCCCTTATAGCATAAGAGTTGTTTCTGAAGTATTATCATCAAATGGTTCAACTTCACAGGCAAGCATTTGTGGAAGTACACTAGCATTAATGGATGCAGGCGTTCCAATAAAAAGACCTGTTGCAGGAATTTCTACAGGTTTGGTTACAAGTCCTGAAGGAGACGGCAATTATGTTATGATGACTGATATCCAAGGCATAGAAGATTTCTTTGGAGACATGGACTTCAAAGTGGGTGGAACAGACAGAGGAATTACAGCAATCCAAGTAGACATCAAGTGTGATGGATTAACTTATGACATCATAAAAGAGGCGTTTGCAAGAACAGAAAAAGCTAGAAAACACATATTGAAAGATGTTATGTTACCTGTAATAGATAAACCAAGAGAAGAACTTTCAAAATATGCACCAAGAATAATTACTACAAAAATAAAAGAAGAAAAAATTAAAGACGTTATAGGTGCTGGTGGAAAAGTAATAAACAAAATAATTGACGAAACAGGTGTAAAAATCGACATAGAAGAAGATGGACAAGTATATATTTATTCTTCAAATAGTGAAATGGCAGAACAAGCTCGAGACATGATTGAAGATATCGTAAGAGATGTCGAAGTTGGCGGAATCTATTATGGGGAAGTTACTAGACTTATGAATTATGGAGCATTTGTAGATATCGGATGTGGAGGAAAAGAAGGCTTGTTACATATTTCTAAGATTTCAAATGAAAGAATTAAGAATATACAAGATGTACTTCATGTAGGACAAAAAGTAACGGTAAAAGTAATAGACATAGATGACCAAGGCAGGATAAACTTAACAATGAAGAATTTATCTTCACACAGCCAACAACATCCACAACATAAAAATAAATAAATTAATGTGACACTATGGAGGTTTTATGAAACAAAAAGAAAAAAGAAAAACTTCTATAATTAGTAAAATTTTTGATTTAATTTTAATAATAGTACTTCTAGTTGCATTATATTATGCTTACAAATACTATCAATTGAATAACTTCAACGATTTCGTCAGAAGCGAAATAAATATAAATTTTTCACAATTTTCTCGTGATAAAAATGAAATATACACAGCTGATGGAGAATCTGAATCAAAAGGCTATAGAGTTGCTAGCTATAAAATAGATTCTCCACAGTACAATGATGCGATGTTTTACAAAAAAGTAAAAGTCAAGAAAAATACTCCATATAGAGTAACATGTATGGTAAAAACTAGAAATGTAGAAGCCAAAGATGGCAAAGCCGGAGTAGGAGCTCAAATATCTATAGAAGGTACCACAGAAAGGTCAGTGGCCATTGCTGGGACACAAGATTGGCAACAAATAGAGTTTATATTTAACTCTAAAGATAGAGAAGAGGTCCACTTGGGTTTTAGACTTGGCGGATATTTAGGTCAGGCGCAAGGCGAAGCCTGGTTTTCTAATTTTAAACTAGAGGAAGGTACCGCAGAAGATGACAACAACTGGAAATTTGCTTGCTTTATTTTTAAAAATACAGATGTAAACATCGATGGAGAAGAAATAAAACTACAAGTAACACAGCAAGACGTTAAAGACATTACAAACACATATAATTTATTTAAAACATCAGTAGAAGAAATGTCAGAAGGAAAAATGACTGCTGAATGTGACATGTATGATATTGAAACTCCATTAAGCAAGCTATCTTATGATGACGAATTTGGCTACTACGCATCCCCAGAAGATGTTGAATCTCAAATACAAGACATAATTTCAACAAATGATTATGATCATATCTTTATAGTTGTTAGACTTCGGAGATGATAATCACTTAGATGATATAGAAGTAAAAGACTGGATTGGCTTAGGCTCAATGGATTACTATGGAATAGGTTTCTCTAATATACGCTTACCAAATACATCATTAAGCTATGTATATAAATATGAACGTGGCCGAAACACTTTTCCAGAAGAAGTATTTCTTCATGAATTTTTACATTCATTAGAGCGAGCGGCTAAAGAATATGGTTACGAAGTACCAGATTTACACGATTATGAAAAGTATGGATACGAAAATGAACCTATAGTTGGGCAAAAAAAATGGTATGATGATTATATGAACAAAAACATTACATTATCAGATGGCACAAAAATAGGATTACCAGAAGAAGTGTATAAATTAAAGCCAGCTAAGGAAAAAAACTTCACAGAATCTACGCAGATTACAGATGTGTTTAAAGAACCTTCTAACTTTATAGAAGAATTACAGCAACTGATAAATAATGTTGAGAGAAGAATAAAAGAACTTGTATAGAAATCAATATAAATATGTTGGGAAAGAATTAAATTTTGGCAGGAAAACAAGTTTGACATAGTTCAAAAATGTAATTATTTTCCGACAAAGAAAGGAAAAAAGATGAAAGTATCAGACTTTGATTATGACTTACCTAAAGAATTAATTGCACAAACCCCAATTGCTAAAAGGGATGAATCAAGACTAATGGTATTAGATGTAAAAGAACAAACAATTGAACACAAAAAATTTAAGGACATAATAGATTATTTAGAGCCAGGAGATGTACTAGTAAGAAATAATACAAAAGTAATACCTGCACGTCTTTATGGTAAAAAGGAAACAGGCGCAAAAGTAGAATTTTTATTACTAAATAATATAGAGGGCGATGTTTGGGAGTGCATTGTAAGGCCAGGCAATAAATTGCACGTTGGCACAAAAGTAATATTCGGTGATGGCATTTTAACTGCCGATATTTTAGAAGTAATGTCAGGTGGCACAAGAAAAGTTGAATTTCATTATGATGGAATTTTTAATGAGATATTAGACAAAATTGGTCTAATGCCTTTGCCACCATACATTCATGAACAACTAAAAGAAAAAGATAGATACCAAACAGTATATGCAAAGTATAATGGCTCAGCAGCAGCGCCAACAGCAGGATTGCACTTTACAAATGAGCTTTTAGAAAAGATTCAAAAAAAAGGAGTAGTAATTGCTAATGTAACATTACATGTAGGAATTGGTACATTTAGGCCTGTAAAAGAAGAAACTGTGGAAGAACATCAGATGCATTCAGAACATTTTTACATAAAACAAGAAGATGTAGATAAAATCAATCAAGCTAAAAAGTCTGGGAAACGTGTAATTGCAGTAGGAACAACTTCATGTAGAGTTTTAGAGACAATTGCTGATGAAAATGGATTTGTAAAGCCAACAGAAGGTGATACACAAATCTTTATCTATCCAGGCTACAAGTTCAAATGCTTAGATGGTTTGATTACAAATTTTCACTTACCACAATCAACACTATTGATGCTCGTTTCAGCTTTGGCAGGGAAAGACTTTATCATGAAAGCATATAATGAAGCGGTAAAAGATAAATATAGATTTTTCAGCTTTGGAGATGCAATGCTAATAAAAGACATTTAAACTAAAAAATTAAGAGGTGAAATAATGGAACCAGCAGTAACTTATGAATTATTGCATGTATGTAAGCAAACAGGTGCAAGAAGAGGTGTAGTTCATACTCCGCATGGAGATATACAAACTCCAATATTTATGCCAGTAGGAACTCAAGCAACAGTAAAATCAATGACACCTGAAGAATTAAAAGAAGAAGTAAAAGCACAAATAATATTATCAAACACATATCATTTATATTTAAGACCAGGTAGCAAAATAGTAAAAGAAGCAGGTGGGCTTCACAAATTTATGCATTGGGATAGGCCAATACTAACAGATTGTGGAGGCTTCCAAGTATTTAGTCTTGCAGCATTAAGAACAATTTCAGAAGATGGAGTAGAATTCAAGTCTCATTTGGATGGAAGCAAGCACTTTTTCTCACCAGAAAAAGTAATGGAAATAGAAGAAGATTTAGGGGCTGACATCATAATGTCGTTTGATGAATGTTGTCCATATCCATCAACTTACGAATATACAAAAAATTCTATGGAAAGAACAACAAGATGGGCCAAAAGATGCAAAGCAGCACACAAAACGACAGACAAGCAAGCACTATTTGGAATTATTCAAGGTGGATTTTACAAAGACTTAAGAGAACAAAGTGCAAAAGATTTAATCGAGCTAGACTTGCCGGGCTATGCAATAGGCGGAATAAGTGTAGGAGAGCCTAAGGAAGAATTCTTAGACATGTTAAGATATACAGCACCTTTAATGCCAGAAAACAAACCAAGATATTTAATGGGAGTAGGAACGCCAGACTATCTGATAGAAGCGGCAATTGCAGGAATAGACATGTGTGACTGTGTTTTACCTACTAGAATAGCAAGAAATGGAACAGCCTTGACATCTCATGGAAAAGTTGTTGTAAGAAACGCAACTTATGAAAGAGATTGGGGACCACTAGATCCAGAATGCGATTGCTATACCTGCAAAAACTACACTAGAGCATATATACGTCATCTTGTAAAAGCAAATGAAATTTTAGGAGTACGACTACTATCAATTCACAACTTAAGATTCTTAACTAGACTAATGGAAAATATCAGAGCAGCAATAGAACAAGATAGTTTAGGCACATTTAGAGAAGAATTTTATAAGAAGTATGGATATACTATTCAATAAATAGAAATTATGTGTTATAATAAAGATGATATGTGGAGGTGTACGAATGAATTTAATAGAAGAGAGTTTTCAAACTAAACAAGAAAAGAAGAAGAAAAAAGCTACAACAATCATTCTAATTGCAATAATTATAGTGTTTATAGCAATAGTAGCAATAATTAGCTATTTATTTTACATACAAAGTACTGCATTTAAGCTAACAATAGATGGTGTAGCAAATGAAGAATTAAAAGGATTATTAGACTTTGAAACAGATGGAACAATATACATGCCAATAAAAGAAGTTGCTCCATACTTCAACTATCAAAGCTTTGATGGCGAATATAAAGGAAGCACAACTGAAAAAAGCAAATGTAATGTTGTAGGAACATCAGAAGTTGCCAACTTTACATTAGGTTCAAATAAAATATACAAATTAGATTTATCAAATGGTGGTAATGGCGATTATGAATATTGGTATAGCAAGCAACCAGTAAAAGCCATAAATGGAGTTTTATATGCTTCAACAGAAATGATAGAGCAAGCATTTAACATAAGCTTCCAATATGATACTGACCATAACAGAATAACAATAGTAACAATGCCATATTTAGTACAAAATTATGAAAATCGCGTACTTGATTACGGCTATTCACAATTAGACACAACCACACTAGACAATCAAAAAGCAGTATTGCAAAACATATTAATTGCACAAAAAGCCGACACAAATGGAAAATATGGTGTTATAGATACACAAGGAAATGAAATACTAGAGCCTCAATATGATAAAATAACGTATTTGCCTTACACAGGAGACTTTTTAGTACAAATAGATAACAGAGTTGGTGTAGTTTCAGCTAAACGTGAACAAAAAATTCCTATCATATACAGCAGCATTTCTCTAATGGACAGTGATGCAGGACTATACATAGTAAGAAATGAAAGAGGAAAATATGGAGTAATAGATTTCAATGGAAATATGAAAATATATACAGATAATGACCAAATTGGAATAGACAAATCAAGATTCACAGAAAATGGCATAACAAACAGTTATCTATTAATTGGAAATCTAATTCCAGCACAAAAAGATAATTTATGGGCATTATATGACAAAAATGGCAATATGTTAGTAGATTATACTTATGATAGCTTTGGATATGTTGCTTCAAGCAATAGAAATGTAATCAATTTACTAATAATACCAAATTACAACATCTTAGTAGTATGCAAAAATCAGAAATATGGCTTAATAAATAGTTCTGGAAATCTTGTATTAAACACAATAGCAGACGACATATACATGTCAGAAGATAGCTCAGGAACTCACTACTACATAAATGCAAATGACAAACAATACGATGCAGAAGAATTCTTAGAAAGTCAAGGAGTTCATACAACAACAAACAGTAACAATACAAACCAAAATAATGAGAACAGTGCAACTTCAGGCACAGAGCAACAAAATAATGAAACACAGGATGAAAACACAGACCAACAAACAAGTGAAACATCAGATGAAAATGCAGGACAACAAACAAGCGAAACATCAGATGAAAATGTAGACCAACAAACAAGTGAAATCCCAGATGAAGATATAGAACAACCAAGTGATCAGAATATGTAAAAAGATGCAAAAAAGAGAAAGTCGCTAAATAATTAATTAGCGGCTTTTTTGCAGTCATTAAAAATTTGACTACCTAGACCAATAGAAAAAAAATAAAAAAAGTGATATAAATATAAAGACGTCCATAAAGTTCAACAGAAAGGAAAATAAGTAGTGATGAATGTCAAATTAGTATCAATAGGAACTTATTTACCAAGAAAAAAAGTTACAAATGAAGAGTTAGAAAGAAAATTAAAACTTGAAAAAGGATACATAGAAAAAAGAACAGGAATTCAAGAAAGATATTATGCAGATAATGAAAATATTATAGATTTGGCTCAAAATGCAGTGGAAGATTTGCGCAAGAAGCTAAAAAGCAATGACTATGCAAATGGCTTGAATGATGTGGAGCTTATTGTTGCAGCTACTACTTCAAGCAAGTTTTTAATGCCAGGAATTTCAAATGAGGTTCAGAAGATGCTTAAAATAAAAAGAGCTATAAGTTTTGATGTTTTAGCAGGATGTAGTGGCTTTATTAATGCAATGGATATTGCTTTAATGTATATGAATGCTGGAAAGATAAAAAAAGCATTAGTAATAGGAGTTGATAAGCTTTCAGAATATACTGATAGAGAAGACGTAGGAACTTCAATAATCCTTTCAGATGGCGCTGGTGCTGTTTTGCTTGAGGCACAAAATCAGAAACAAACAGTGTTTCCTCAAATTAAAAAGTATTATTGCAATATTGCATCAGAGGTCGATGCTAAGAACATTTTAGTGTGCAGGCAAGGTAATCAAATAAAGATGAATGGCAAAGAAGTATATAAATATGCAGTTACCAATACCGTAAAGAATATAAATGAGTTGTTAAAAATGGCAAATACAGAAATTGGGCAAATTAAATATATTGTGCCACATCAGTCAAATATGAAAATAATGAAGTCTATAGCTTCTAGGCTCAAAGTTAATTTTGATAAGTTTATAGTTAATATAGATAAAGTTGGAAATACTTTTTGCGCAAGTATTCCGATAGCGATGGCCGAAATGTTTGCAAAGCACGATTTGCAAGAAGGTGACAAGGTCATTTTACTTGGATATGGTGGTGGACTAAACACCGGAAGCATAATGCTACAGTTTTAAAGGAGGAAAGTTAAAATGAAAAGAGCATTTTTATTCCCAGGGCAGGGAGCTCAAAAAGTAGGAATGGGTAAAGATGTTTATGAAAAGTATGAAGAAGCAAAAAAAATATATGACAAAGCTTCAGAAATTTCAGGGATGGATATTAAAAAATTGTGTTTCGAAGGCCCAGAAGAAGAATTAAATAAAACAGAAAATACACAAATTGCAATATTAACTACAAGTTTGGCGCTTTTGGAGGTATTAAAAGCTAATAATATAAACGCTGATATTGCAGTTGGACTAAGCCTTGGAGAGTATGCAGCACTAATTTACTCTGGAATTTTAAGTTTTGAAGATGGAATAAAGCTTGTTAAAAAAAGAGGATATTATATGGGAAATTTACTCCCTAAAGAAGAATATTCAATGGCAGCAGTTATAGGGTTAGATAGTAAAAAAATTGAAGAAGTTTGTAGCAATTTATCAAAAGAAGGTAAATTTGTAGTCCCAGCAAACTATAATTGTAGCGTTCAAACTGCTATTTCTGGAGAAAGTTCAGCAATAGATGAAGCTATAGAAGCTTTAAAAGAAGCGGGTGCAAGAAAAGTAGTAAAATTAAAAACAGGAGGACCATTTCATACATCAAAGCTAGAGAAGGCAAAAGAAGCGTATGCAAAAGAATTAGAAAAGGTAACATTCAATATACCTAAAATTAGTGTAATAAAAAATTTAGATGGTACTTTTTACAAAAAAGACGATGACATTAAAAATATTTTAGCAAATCATATAGTAAATCCTGTTAGATTAGACAAAGCAATAGCATTAATGATGCAAGAAAACGTGGAACAATATGTGGAAATTGGACCGGGAAAAGTACTAACAGGTTTTATAAAAAAAGAAGACAGAGGGGCTCAGACTTATAATATAAGTGATGTAGAAAGTTTAGAAAAATTTTTAGCATTATAATGTAAATATTAGGAAGGAATGATATTAAATGGAAGAAAAAAAAGTTATTTTCGTAACAGGAGGCTCAAGGGGAATTGGCAAAGAAGTTGCTCTAAAATATGCAAAAAATGGTTTTAATGTAGTAACAAATTACGTTTCATCTAAAACAGATGTAGATGCGCTAAAGTCTGAATTCAATGCGTTAGGTGCAGATAGTTTAATCATGCAAGCTGATGTCTCTAAAAAAGAAGAAGTTGAAGAAGTTGTAACAAAGGCAATCGAAAAGTTTGGTAAAATCGATGTATTAGTCAACAATGCCGGAGTAACTAGAGATAACTTGCTTATTAGAATGAGTGAAGAAGACTTTGACAAAGTAATAGAAATCAATTTAAAAGGTACATATTTAGTTACCAAAGCAGTTACAAAATATATGATGAAAAAAAGATATGGAAATATTATCAATTTATCATCAGTAGTTGGAGTCGCTGGAAATGCCGGTCAATGTAATTATTCTGCATCAAAAGCTGGAATAATAGGATTTACCAAAAGTATTGCAAAAGAACTAGCTTCTAGGAATATAAGGGTAAATGCAGTTGCACCAGGATTTATCGAAACAGACATGACACAAGTATTATCAGATGCGGTTAAGGAATCTATTTATAATCAAATTCCATTAAAAAGAATGGGCAAAGCATCAGAAGTAGCAAATTTAATTTATTTTTTAGGAACTGATGAAAGTTCATATATCACAGGTCAAGTTATAAACATTGATGGCGGAATGGTAATGTAAAAGAAAGGGTGAATTAAAAAAAATGGAAAGAAGAGTTGTCGTTACAGGTTTAGGAGCAATAACTCCAATAGGAAACAATGTTGATGATTTTTGGAAAGGAATAAAAGAAGGCAAATGTGGAATTGACAGAATAACTGCATTTGACCCTACTAATTTCAAAGTAAAATTAGCAGCCGAAGTAAAAGGCTATAATCCAGAAGACTATTTCGATAAAAGAGAGGCCAATAGATTAGATAAGTTTTCACAGTTCGCTATCATAGCTGCACGCGAGGCATGGAAAGACAGCGGATTAGAAAGAGAAAAAGAAAACATGGAGCGTGTTGGCGTAGTTTTAGGTTCAGGAATTGGTGGAATTGGTACAATTGAAAAAAATCAGACAAAGATGTTAGAAAAAGGCCCAGACAGAGTTTCACCAATGTATATTCCTATGGGAATTTTAAATATGGCAACAGGAAACGTATCAATTGAAATGGGTGCCAAAGGTGAATCTATTGCAGTTGTTAGTGCTTGTGCAACAGGAACACACTGTGTGGGCGAGGCATTTAGAATGATTAAACATGGTTACCAAGACATAATATTCGCAGGTGGAACAGAAAGCTCAATTACTCCACTTAGTGTAGCAGGATTTACAAACATAAAAGCCCTAAGCAGAAGCGAAGACAAAACAAGAGCCAGCATTCCTTTTGATAAAGAAAGAAATGGATTTGTAATGGGAGAAGGTGCTGGAATACTTATTTTAGAAGAGCTAGAACACGCTAAAAAAAGAGGCGCAAAAATATATGCAGAAATTGTAGGATATGGTGCAACATCAGACGCATACCACATAACATCTCCAGCCCTAGATGGCGAAGGTGGAGCAAGAGCTATGAAACTAGCCATGGAAGAAGCAGGAGTCGACCCAGAAGACATCACATACATAAATGCACACGGCACATCAACACACCTAAATGACTTGTGCGAAACAAAAGCCATAAAGCTAGCTTTGGGCGAAAAAGCAAGCAAAAAAGTAATGGTAAGCTCAACAAAAAGCAACATAGGCCATCTTTTAGGCTCAGCAGGAGCAGTTGAAGCCATAATTTGCTGCAAAGCAATCCAAGACAGCTTCGTCCCAGCTACAATAAACTATAAAGTCCCAGACGAAGAATGTGACCTAGACATAGTACCAAATGTAGGACGTGACCACAAAGTTACTTATGCTATGTCAAACTCATTAGGCTTTGGAGGCCATAATGCAACAATATTACTAAAAGCAGATGTTTTTGGGGACGGAGGAAAAAAACATCTCTCATAAAAATTTGCCACAAGGGACGTAGCAGAATGGCAAAAAATTGCCAAAAAAGTACGTCTCTAGTGGCACAAAAAGATAGGAGTGAAATCAATGGAATATAAAGATATTAAAAAATTAATGGATGATATGGGAAATTCAAAATTAGATTCTTTAGATATAGAATTTCCAGATGGTGTAAAAATTAGCATGAAAAAAACAAGCCAAATAAACATGTCAAATGCAGTAGTTAACACCACAACTGAAGCAACAGTTCCAGCTACAACAGCCACTGTTGCAACAGATACAGTTACAACAAAGAATGCGGATGTAGAAAAAGAAAACTACAAAATTGTAAAAAGCAATATGGTTGGAACATTTTATGCTAGTCCTGCACCAGGAAAGCCACCTTATGTTTCAGTAGGTGATAAAGTCAAAAAGGGACAGGTATTATGTGTAATTGAAGCAATGAAATTGATGAACGAAATAGAATCTGAATTTGATGGCGAAATTGCAGAAATTTGTGTAAAAAATGAAGACGTAATTGAATATGGACAGCCTTTGTTTAAAATTAAATAATGAACTTTGGGGACGTTCCTTAAAGTTCAAAATTTATTATTGTTAATCACTTAAGATAATATGATAAATAATTTTTTATACCTTGTTGTCGCAACGTTTAATTAAAGCAATTTGAATGTAAGGTTGCTCCAATCGCACTCGCTTTCGCTCGTTTGGTCGCTACGCGGTACTTCAAAATTATTTATCATATTATCTACAATATTAATAATTTTTTGAACTTTAAGGAACGTCCCCAAAGTTCAAAGATAAAAAAATTGCCAAAAAGGTACGTCCCTAGTGGCAAAAAATTTTAAGGAGGAAATTATGTTAGATAAGGAAGAAATTAAAAAGATTATACCGCAAAGAGAACCATTTTTGATGATTGATGAAGTTGAAGAATATGTTCCAGGAGAGAGCGCAACAGCATATAAGTTTGTTAATAAAGATGAGTATTATTTTAAAGGACATTTTCCAGGAAATCCGATTATGCCAGGAGTTTTAATTGTTGAGTCTTTGGCGCAAACAGGTGCAGTGGCAATTCTTTCTATGGAAGAGAATAAAGGTAAAAATGCATTGTTTGGTGGCATTGATAAATTGAGGTTTAAGAAAATGGTTGTACCAGGTGATACTTTGAAATTAGAAGTGAAAATTATTAAAAGAAAGGGCCCAGTTGGCATTGGAGAAGCTATAGCAACTGTTGATGGAAAGGTTGCAGCGAAGGGAGAGCTAACTTTTGCTGTTGTTTAGTTGAGGGCTTTGTATTTGATGGTATTTTTGTAGTGTGAAAGGAATGGTAAATGAGATGATTAAAAAAGTTTTGATTGCAAATAGGGGAGAAATTGCTGTGAGAATAATAAGAGCATGTAGAGAGATGGGAATAAGAACTGTTGCTATTTATTCTGAAATAGATAAAGATGCACTACATGTTAGGCTTGCAGATGAGGCTTTGTGCATTGGCCCAGCAGCATCAAATAAAAGCTATTTGAATATGAAAGCTATTTTGGAAGCAACGTGCTTAACTGGCGCTGATAGCATTCACCCAGGATTTGGATTTTTATCAGAAAATCCAGAATTCGCCAAAATTTGTCAAGAAATGCATATTAAATTTATTGGCCCAGATTATAAGCTGATTGAATTGCTAGGAAATAAATCTAAAGCAAAAGAAACAATGAAAAAAATAGGTGTGCCAGTTGTTCCTGGATCTGATGGACTAATCAACTCTAAGGAAGAGGCATTGAAGTTGGCTGAAGAGATAAAATATCCAGTAATGCTAAAAGCGTCAGCAGGTGGCGGAGGAAGAGGAATACGAGTTTGCCATAATCAGGCTGAGCTAGAGAAAGAGTATGATATAGTAAAACAAGAGGCAAAAGTTGCATTTAATGATGATAGTTTGTATATGGAAAAATTTATTGAAAATCCAAGACATGTTGAAATTCAGGTTTTGGCTGATGAGCATGGAAACTGCATTCATTTAGGTGACAGAGATTGCACTATTCAAAGGAGAAACCAAAAAGTCTTAGAAGAAACTCCTTCACCTATTTTGGAAGAGTCAACTAGAGAGAAGATGGGAAAAGCAGCAATTAAGGCAGTGAAAGAGCTTGGATATACAAATGCCGGAACAATTGAATTTTTAGTAGATAAAAATCAAGACTTTTACTTTATGGAAATGAATACAAGAGTTCAAGTGGAGCACGGAATTACAGAGCTAGTCACAGGTGTTGACATAATAAAAGAACAAATTAGAATTGCCAGTGGTGAAAAACTTTTAATAAAACAAAAAGATATAAACATTAAAGGACATTGCATAGAAGCAAGAATAAATGCAGAAAATCCAGATAATAACTTTATGCCATGCCCAGGTACAATTACTGGTTTACATTTGCCAGGAGGAAATGGAATAAGGGTTGATACAGCAATATATAGCGGATATACCATTCCACCAACTTATGACTCAATGATTGCCAAAATAATGGCGTATGGAAAAGACCGTGATGAAGCAATAGCTAAATTAAAAAGTGCACTAGCAGAATTAGTTGTTGAAGGAATATCAACAAATACAGATTTTATATTAAAAATTTTGGATAATGCAAATTTTAAAATGAATAATTATGACACGTCATTTATAAAAAAAGAATTTAACCTTTAGGTACCATAAAAAAACAAATTAAAAAAATTTTCGATAAATTGTTTACAAATTCTTAAAAGTTGTATAAAATAGAATAGGTATATAAAGAAAGTAATGGCAAAACAAAAGAAAATGGAATGAAAGGGAGTATATCAATGAAAATATTGATGTTAACATGGGAATATCCTCCTAGAGTTGTAGGTGGAATTTCAAGAGTAGTTTATGATTTATCGAGAACGTTATTAAAAGATGGACATGATGTAACTGTAGTTACATATAGAGATGGTGACGTGCCATACTTTGAGGACGATAAAGGAGTAAAAGTATATAGAGTAGACAACTTCATGATAAATCCAAATAACTTTATCGATTGGATTATGCAATTGAATTTTAACATGATTGCAAAAGCAAGTGAAATAATTGCAAAAGAAGGAAATTTTGATGTAATTCACGCACATGATTGGCTTGTAACTTATGCTGCTAAAACACTAAAAAATTCTTATAATATACCAATAGTAGCAACAATTCATGCCACAGAAGCTGGAAGAAATAGTGGAATTCATGATGAACAACAAAGGTATATTAATGATACTGAATGGATGTTAACTTATGAAGCTTCAGAAGTAATAGTAAATAGCAATTTCATGAAAAGTGAATTACAAAGACTATTTGGTTTACCTTATGACAAAATAAACGTTGTACCAAATGGTGTAAACTTAAACCTATTTAATGGAATAGAAAGAGACTACAATTTCAGAAGAAGATATGCAATGGATAATGAAAAAATCATTTTATTTATGGGCAGATTAGTTTACGAAAAAGGAGTTCAATATTTAATATCTGCAATGCCTAAAATTCTAAATGGATATCATGATACAAAATTAGTAATATGTGGAAAAGGTGCAATGCTAGACGAATTGAGAGCGCAGGCTAATAATATGGGAATTGGAAACAAAGTATACTTTGCAGGATATATGCAAGGAAAAGACGTACAAAGGATGTATAAAGCAGCTGATATAGCAGTATTTCCAAGTACGTATGAGCCTTTTGGAATAGTAGCTTTGGAAGCAATGCTATCTGAAAATCCAGTAGTTGTATCAGATGTTGGAGGACTTAATGAAATTGTAGAACATAAAGTAAACGGAATGAAAAGCTATGCAGGAAATCCAAATTCAATAGCAGACTCAATATTAGAATTATTATATGATCATAAATTATGCAGTGAGATAACTAAAAGGGCAAAAAACAAAGTAAGAAATGAATATAATTGGAGTAAAATTGCGCAAGACACACATTTTACATATCAGAAAGCAATTTGCCAATCAATGGCCGAAAAACAAAAAAGAGAATTGGAGCAAGAAAGATCAAGAAAAGAGCAGCTTAAAACAGCTAGAAAAGCTGGCAAAGAAATTACAAATCTTCTTAGTTTCAGAAAACGTCAAGCTTATGCATAACTTAGTACTTAAATATATGACCTTTGGGGCTATCCCAAAGGCCTATTTATTTAATTAAAAAAATAAATAAAAAAGCGTAAATTCTACAAATTTAGCAAAAAAAAGGTGTATAATAAATATCAGAAAAGAGGAGATAACATGGAAAACAAAACAAAATTTAAATCAGGATTTGTAACACTAGTAGGACGAACAAATGTGGGAAAATCAACACTCCTAAATTTGCTTGTTGGCGAAAAAGTAGCAGCCATTGCAAATAAAGTTCAAACTACTAGAACAGCAATAAAAGGCATAGTAAACAGAGAAAATAGCCAAATAATATTTATTGATACGCCAGGCATCCATAAGCCTAAAACCAAATTGGGAGAAACAATGAATGATACATCATTTAAAGAAATAAGCGAGGCTGATGTAGTTCTATTTCTAATTGAAGCAACGAGCAAAGAAATTGGCAAAGGTGATAGAATTATTTTAGACAAAATAAAAAACGCCAAAAGCAAAACAATACTAATAATAAACAAAATTGACTTAGTAAAAAAAGAAGACTTGCTGAGCCTAATTGATTTATATAGAAAAGAATACGACTTTGAAGCAGTTATACCAATTTCAGCGACTGAAAGTAAATATAAAGACGTCATCTTAGATGAAATAGAAAGGAACTTAAAAGAAGGCCCTGCATATTATGATAAAGATGAGTATACAGACCAGACATTAAGGCAACTTGCCGAAGAAACTATTAGAGAAAAGGCTTTACAAATTTTGCAAGACGAAGTGCCACACGGCATTTATGTTGAAGTTGAAAAATTTCAACAACGCAAAAACAAGTCAGGACAGGACATTTATGATATTGAGGCAACAATTTATTGCTTGCGAAATTCACACAAAGGTATTATAATTGGAAAAAACGGCTCAATGTTAAAACGCATTGGGCAAGCAGCAAGAATAGATATGGAACACAACTTTGGCGTAAAAGTCAACCTAAAAACTTGGGTCAAAGTAAAAGAAGATTGGCAAGAAAATGATTCAATAGTAAATAAGTTTAAATTAAAATAATTAATAAAAATTGTATAAAAATCAAAATTTTGCAAAAGATAAACTAAAGGTAAAACTTTAATAAAGGGAGTGAGCTTATGATAAAAAAAATAGCATGGAATACCTTTAAAAACACAGGTGACATAAATGCTTTTTTAGAATTTAAACAAATAGAAGATATAGAAAAGAAAAACCAAACACTAAAAGAATCACAAATGCCAATAAACAAAGATATTAACAAAAATTAATAAATAAAATAAAAAACGAAAAGGATAAAAGAAATGTCAAATGTAAAAATGAATGGAGTAGTTCTATCTGAAGCAAATGTAGGTGACTTTGACAAAATGCTTACCATCCTTACGCCAGGTGCAGGCAAAATATCTTGCATTGCAAAAGGTGCGAGAAGGCCAAGAAGTGCCTTGTTAGCAGGAACGCAAATGTTCTGCTTTGGTGAGTACTTAATGTATAAAGGCACTACAACTTATCACATAAATTCTGTAGAACCAATAGAAGTATTTTATAACTTGCGAACAGATTTAGACAAATTAGAATATGCAACACAAATAAATAAAATAGTGCAAGATGTAACCTATCAAAACCAAAATTGCTATAAAATATTGCAATTACTCTTAAATACACTTTATACTATCTCTGAAACAAACAAAAACTTAGACTTAGTATTAAGTGTATTTAAGTTGCGATTATTATGCATATTAGGTTTCACACCAATCACAAGAACTTGTACATCATGCAAAACAGAAGAAGGATTGCAATACTTCAGCTTAAAAGACAACGGCTTCAAATGCGAGCCCTGTAGCAGGCAAGACAAATCATGCATACATATAAACGAAAGCACAAAAAATGCAATCAAATATACAATAATGGCTCCTGCAAAAAAGCTATACTCTTTTGAACTAAAAAGCGACTCGTTAGAAGAATTCAAACTAATAATGAAACTTTACTTCAAAGAAAAACTTGAACTTTAGGGACGTTCCTTAAAGTTCATTTTTGTAAATTATTTATTAATAATATATCTTAAAACAGGGAAAAAACTATAAATGAACTTTAGGGACGTTCCTTAAAGTTCATTTTTGTAAATTATTTATTAATAATATATCTTAAAACAGGGAAAAAAC
>CALXJQ010000021.1 GCA_944388665.1 uncultured Clostridia bacterium | reverse complement strand
TTTGATTATTTTTATATTCTTTTATTTTTTTATCTTTTTTTATATTTTTTTATTTAATTTATTTTATTTTTTTAATTTAAAAAAAAATAATATAAAAAAATAATTATCCACAATTTATTAATAAATTGTGGATAACTTTTTCTATTTTTTACTTTTTAATTAATCTTCTCTTAATCTTATTGGCAATATCATATACACATAGTCATTATTTTCAACAGACTTTATTAAGCAAGGTGATATGCTTGAACCAAATTCTATATATACTTCTTCATCATCAATTGCCTTTAAACTATCTAAGAAATATTTTGGATTAAATCCTGCCTCCAAATTTTTTCCTTCTGTTGAAACATATAACTCTTCTTTTGCTTCTCCAGTTTGGTTTGTACAAGAAATTACTACTTTGCCAATGTCCACATTTACCTTTACTGGATACTTCTTTTCTTTTTCTACTGCTGATGCAGATATTAAGCTTATTCTTTCAAAACTATCTTGTATGCTATTTTTGTTAACTTTAATTCTTGTTTCCCAGGTAGTTGGTATTACACTTTTGTAGTTTAAAAATTCTCCATCTAAAATTCTTGTTACTACTTTGCAGTTGTCCATTTCAAATAATGCCTGATTTTTTGCAATTCCTATTTTTACTGGTTCAAATGAATCTGAAATAATTTTGTTTACTTCGTTTAAAGTTTTTCCTGGTATTACTGCTTTAAAGTCATTACTTTGTTTATTTAAAAATATAGATCTTAGTGCTAATCTAAATCCATCTACTGCAACTAATGTTAATTTATTATTTTCAACATTAAACAAACATCCTGTAAAAATTGGTCTACTTTCTTCTGTGCTTACTGCAAAAATTGTTTTTCTAATCATATTTTTTAAAATTGTTTGGTCTAGTTCTATAGCATTTTCAACTTCTATTTTTGGAAGTTCTGGAAATTCTTCAGGTTTCATTGTTGCTAATTTGTATAAAGAACCTTCACATTCTATTTCTAAAAGATTTTGATCATTTATTGAAATGTAAATTTCAGTATTTGGTAGTTTTCTAATTATTTCACTAAACATTATTGCATTTACAACTGTACTTCCTTGTTCTTTTACTTCACATTCCATTACATATTCGATACCAATTTCTAAATCATAAGTTGTTAATTTTATTTCGTTGTCATTTGTTTGAATAAGTATTCCTTCTAGTATAGGCATTGTTGTTTTAGATGCAACTCCTTTTACTACGGAATTAATAGCTTTAATAAGTTTTTCTTTGTCACAAACGATTTTCATTTTGAATCCTCCTTATATATTTTAATATAATAATAAAAATATTTTAGTAGTAGTAGTAGTAGGTCCTGTGGAAACTGTGGAAAACTATGTGGAAAACTACTATCCCTAGAAAAAATCGTGTGGATAACTCTGTGGATAACTACCCTCCTTTTTCCACACTTTCAACATCGTGATGTGGAAAAGTGACTTATACACAGTTTATTCACATGTTATCAACACCAGGCTGTGGATAACAGATGTAAAGCTTCCGTAGGAATAGCTCGAATATTGTCGAACCAAACACAATTTTCGCGAACCTTGTTTTTTACAAAAATGTTAAAACAATTCTGGCACAAAATATTTAATCTTGTTTGCCATTTATAATTATGTTTTTCACACTATCCACAATTAGTTTAGTGTTAGTTTTCTCTTTAACCTCTTTGTCAATTTTTTTACATGCATGCATTACTGTTGAGTGATCTCTGCCACCAAAGTCTTCTCCTATCTGAGGATAAGACATATTTGCTACTTCTCTACATAGATACATTGCAATTTGCCTTGGAAATGCAATGTCATTTGATCTTTTATTTCCAGCTAAGTCATCTTTATTTATGCTAAAATATTTGCTTACAGTCTCTTTTATAAAATCACAAGAGATTACTTTTTCACTTTCGTATTTAAAGTCATTAATAATATTTTCAGCAAGTTCTATTGTTATTGGACTATGCATTAAAGATGCCCTTGCCACTATTTTGTTGAAAACTCCTTCTAACTCTCTTATGTTTGAATCGATTTTGTTTGCAATATCTGAAAGAATGTAATCATCAATGATTATGTTTTCATCTAATGTTTTTTTCCTCAAAATTGCTAAACGTGTTTCGTAATCAGGACATGAAATATCTGCTAAAAGTCCCCAATCAAACCTAGATTTAAGTCTATCTTCCAAAAATGGAATATCTTTTGGAGTTTTATCACTTGAAAGTACAATTTGTTTTCCATCTTCGTATAAAGAATTAAAAGTATGGAAAAACTCTTCCTGAACTCTCTCTTTGCCTGCAATGAATTGAATATCATCAATTAGCAAAATATCGATGTTTCTGTACTTATTTCTGAAAAATTCTGTTTTATTGTCTCTTATAGCATTTATCAGTTGATTTGTGAATTTTTCTGAAGTTACGTACAATACATTAGCTCTGGGGTCATTGTGAATTACCCTATTCCCTATAGCTTGCATTAAATGAGTTTTGCCTAGACCAACGCCACCATAAAGAAATAATGGGTTATATGCTTTGGCAGGTGCATTTGCTACAGATAATGCGGCAGCTTGAGCAAACCTATTGTTATCGCCAATAACAAAGGTTTCGAAAGTATATTTTGGGTTAAGGGTTGTTTTGTTTGACTCAATTTCTGCTTGAGCAGCTTCATCAGCGGAATCAGTTATAATTTCATCGTCTTCTTGATTTTCTTTTGATAGGTCAACAACCGAAAATGTCCAATCTTTATTTGTTATGAATTTTAGAGTATTGAAAATTAAAGGTTTATATTTATTTTCTATAAAGTCTTTTTGAAATTCAGAAGTTGCAGTGAATACAATATTATTTCCTTCGATACTCCTAATACCCAATGGCAAAATCCAAGTATTAAAAGATATTTTTGTTATTTCTGGTTCCAATGCTTTTTTCATTTTTTCGAGTAACTCATCTTTGTCGATTGCCATTATAAATCTTCCTTTCTAAAAAGTTATCCACAAAGTTATCCACAGGTGTTGATAACTTTGTAATATTTTTGTAAAAAATCAGGTGAATTTTACGAACATAAATTCCGCTATTTTCAAGAAAAAATGCCTGTAATTTTTACTTTCCTAATAATAACAAATTTAGACATAATAAGTCAAGACACTTGTGGAAAATTTTTAAAAAGTTGTGGATAACTTTTCAAAACCTGTGGATAACTCTCCTTTTTTTACAAAAGTATTACAAGAAAAAATGAAAAAAGACACTTGACAAGAGCTATAGTTTTACTGTATAATCGATATACTTGAATAAAACAAGCAGTAGGAGGTGTCAATATGAAAAGAACATATCAACCAAAAAATAGACAAGAAAAGAAAGAGCACGGATTTATGAAAAGAATGAAAACTAGATCAGGAAGAAATGTATTAAAAGCAAGAAGAGCAAAAGGTAGAAAAAAATTATCAGCTTAAAGGCGTAATTAAGGGCAGAAATGTGAGTTATGCCTAGGCATAATTCATGTTGATTTTTTGCTTTTTTCATTGCTATATGCTTTGAAAAGAGGAGAAAAATTGATGAAAAACACAAAAATGTTGAAAAAAAATTATGAATTTAAAAATGTTTTATCAGGTGGAAAATATTATTCCGGAAAGTATATAGAATCATTTATACGAAAAAACAACAAGAAAAACAATATGCTAGGAATTGCTATAAGCTCTAAAATCTGTAAAGCCGTAAGAAGAAATGCAATCAAAAGATTGATTAGAGAAAATTATAGATTACTGGAAAATGAAATTGAAATAGGGTATGATATAATATTTTTATGGAAAAAGAAAGCAAGCGTGGAAGAAGCAACATACAAAAACATAAATGATGATATAAAAAAAATTATGACTAAAGCTGATATTTTGAAAAAAATTGAGGATTAAAAATGAAAAAATTATTAATTTGGCTTATAAATATTTATCAAAAGCATATATCAGTTTGGTTAGAAAGCAAAAATATACATTGCAAATTTTATCCAACTTGCTCGGAATATACAAAGCAAGCAATTGAAAAATATGGAGTATTAAAAGGCTGTTGTTTAGGAATTTGGAGGATTCTTAGATGTAATCCATTTTCTAAAGGTGGATATGATCCATTAAGATAGAGCTAGGAGGAAGATAATGTTTAGTTTTTTTGCAAATATTTTTGGTTATTTGCTGGGTTTTTTATATAACATAGTAAGTAACTACGGTGTAGCTATTATTTTGTTTACACTTATTATAAAATTAATACTTTTACCATTATCAATTAAGCAACAAAGAACTTTGAAAAAAAGTGCAAAAATACAGGAAAAGATGAAAGTATTAGAATATAAATACAAAAATGATCCTGAAAAGTTAAACAAAGAGATGATGAACTTATACAAAAATGAAAAAATGAGTCCATTTAGTGGTTGTTTAACAGGAATTATACAAATTATTTTGCTATTATCAATTTTCTATTTGGTAAGAAGTCCATTGACTTATATGCAAAAAATACCTCAAGAGGATATAAACAGATATGTTTCTCAGTTGCAAGAGGCTGAAAAAGAAACAAGTGCAGCTTATCCAGAGATTGATATTTTAAGGGAAAGAGATTTCTTAAAAGAGAAAAATCCTGATGATAGCAATATGAATAAACTAGATATTCAGATGAATTTCCTTGGATTAGACTTAAGTAAAGTGCCTCAACAGAATTTAACTGATTATACAGTTTATATAATACCGGTATTATATATAATTTCATCATTTATTTCTATAAGAATGACAACTGCAATGCAGGAAAAACAGAACAAAAAGAAAAAGAAAGCTAACGAGCCATTGCCTGTAATAGATGCAGAAACTGGTAAAGAATTGCCTGCAGTAAAAGAAGAGGAAGAAGAAATTGATGCAGTGATGCAGACTAATAAGATGATGTCATGGATGATGCCTATAATGTCAATTACAATAGCATTTGTAGCACCACTTGGATTAGCTTTATATTGGCTAGTAAGTAATATACTAATGATTTTGGAGAGAATAGTTTTAGACAAGCTTATAAAAGACGATGAAGAGTGAAAGGAATGATATTAAGATGGCAAAAAGTATTATTTCAGAGGGAAAAACAACTAATGAGGCAATAGAAAATGGCCTAAAACAGTTAAATACTTCTAAGGACAAAGTAGATATAAAAGTTTTAGGTGATGTAGAAAAAAGAAGCTTTTTTAGCATATTAGAGCCAAGAATAGTTAGAGTAGAGTTAACTCTAAAAGAGGAAAAAAGGCCTCAAAAAGAAATTGTTTTAACACAAGAAGAGCAAGAAAAAGCAAAACAAAACCTTGAAAGTTTTTTAAGTGAGTTTGCTTCAGCATTTCAAGATGAAAAAATAAAGTATGAAATAAAGCCATCAACATCATTTATAAATGTTGATATCTCTGGCGAAAATATAGGTTTTTTAATTGGATATAGAGGAGAAACGCTATATTCATTGCAAAATATTTTAACAGCTATTGCAGGAAAAGAAATTAATAATAAAGTAAGAGTTATTTTAGATATACAAGGTTATAAACAAAAAAGAGAAAAAGCTTTGCAAGACTTAGCACAAAAGGTTGCCAAAACAGTAATAAGAACTGGCAAACCTGTTAAACTAGAGCCGATGCAGGCATTCGAAAGAAAAATTATTCATAGTAAATTGCAGGACAACGCTAAGGTGGAAACTATGAGTATTGGCGAAGAGCCACATAGAAGAGTAGTTATTTCACTAAAGGCAAAAAATAGATAGTAATAAATAAATATTAAATAAAATCGAGGTCAAAGGTCAGATTTTACAATTATTCCATATTTGTAATTTTTATCTTTGACCTTTTTTTATAAAAATGAAAAAAAGGAAGGAAAAATAAATGAGTACAATTGCGTCAATATCTACGGCTCCTCGGAATTGGGGGAATTGGAATTATTAGAATGAGTGGAAAAAATTGTTTTGATGTTTTGCAAAAAATTTTTGTGCCAATACATAAAAAGCCAATCGAAGAAATCAAAGGATATACTATGAAATATGGTCACATTGTAGATAACAAGCAACGTGTAGTTGATGAAGTTTTGGTGTCTTACTTTAAAGCGCCTAAAAGCTATACTACTGAGAATATGTGCGAAATAAACACACATGGAGGAAATGTAGTAGAAAAAGAGATTTTAGAACTATGCCTAAAAAATGGAGCTGATTTAGCAGAACCAGGAGAATTTACTAAAAGAGCATTTTTAAATGGAAGGATAGATTTATTACAAGCAGAATCAGTTATAGACATTATAAATGCTAAATCTAAAAGAGAGGCTGATGAAGGTATAAAGCAGCTAAAAGGGGTTCTTTCTGAGAAAATTGCGGCTATTAAGCAAGAAATTATGGATGTAATGGTAAATATAGAAGTCGTAATTGATTACCCAGAATATGATGTGGAAGATGTGACTATTAGCCAGATTAAAGCTATGCTGGATAGTGTAGGAGGTAAACTAATTAAGCTGGAAAAAAGTTTTGACAATGGAAAATTGATTAAAGAAGGAATAAAAACAGCAATAATAGGAAAGCCAAATGTAGGCAAATCTTCGCTTTTAAATGCTATTTTAAACGAAGATAGGGCTATTGTAACAGAGTTTGAAGGAACAACCAGAGACACTATAGAAGAGTTTGTAAATATTAATGGAATTCCACTTAAATTAATTGATACAGCGGGGATTAGAAAGGCTAAAGATCAAGTAGAAAAGATTGGCATTGAAAAATCTAAAGAGATGGCGGCAGATGCAGACCTAATTATTGCTATTTTTGATAGTACAAAGGAACTTTCTGATGAAGATTTAGCTATTTTAGAGCTAGCAAAAGATAAAAAAACGATTATTATTTTAAATAAAATAGATCAAAAACCTCAAGTATTAGCTGAAAATGACGAGAGATTTACTGATGTTACAAATAATATTATTAAAATTTCTGCATTAAATAAATGGGGACTTGATGAGTTATATGATAAAATTACAAATTTATTCCAATTGAACGAAATAAATTTGGACAATGAGGTAATGATTACTAATGTTAGACAGAAAAATCTAATAGATAAGGCTATTCAAAATGTTGAAAAAGCAAAAGATGCAATAAACAACAATGCGCCAACAGACATTATTGCAATTTTTATAAAAGAAATTTTAGAGGATTTGGGTAGCATTACAGGTGAAGTTGTGAGTGAGGATATAATTAATGAAATATTTTCTAAATTTTGCCTTGGAAAATAATTTAGAAAATAACATTTTAAAACAGAAAATGACGCACGAGAATCCAAAATAAGACAAAAAAACAATTTAGCTGAGTAATTTTTTATATTGAAAGGGCAAAAAACGAAATAAAATGAATATGCCGCTTAGGACGTCCCCTGAAAGTTCATTTTTAATAAATTTATGTATAGCATAAATTGAACTTTAAGGAACGTCCCCAAAGTTCAAAACAACATATAGGTTAAAACAGAACCCATAAGGTGATGAACTTTTGGGACACTCCTTGCGGAACGAAACACGCGGAACATGTAATATATTGGAAAAGAGGAAGAAGAAGATGGATTATTTTGCTGGAGATTATGATGTGGCAGTAATAGGAGCAGGACATGCAGGATGTGAAGCTGCGTTAGCAGCGGCGAGACTGGGCATGAAGACTTTGATTTTTTCTATTAGTTTGGAAGCGATTGCAAATATGCCATGCAATCCGCATATTGGAGGTAGCTCAAAAGGACATTTAGTAAGAGAAATAGATGCCCTTGGTGGAGAAATGGGTAAAAATACAGATAAGACCATGATTCAAATTAAGATGTTAAATACTTCTAAAGGTCCAGCTGTGCATTCTTTAAGGGCACAAGCGGATAGAAAGAGGTATCAAACAGAGATGAAGCATACTTTGGAGAAACAAGAGAACTTGGAGGTAAAACAGGGAGAAATTGTGGATATCAAAGTTGAAAATGGGCATGTAACGGCGGTTAAAACTGACGTCGGAGCAATATATAAGGTAAAATGTGTAATAGTAGCTACTGGAACTTATTTGAAAGGGAAAATATTTATTGGAGAATATTCTAAAGAAAGTGGGCCAGATGGTGTGGCAGCAGCTAATAAGTTGTCTGATTGCTTGAAGAGCTTAGGTATTGATTTGGTAAGGTTTAAAACGGGAACTCCTGCTAGAATAAATAGGAGGAGTATTGATTTTAGTAAGATGGAGAAGCAGCAGGGGGACGAGGATTGTGAGTTCTTTTCTTTTGAAGATGAGCCAAAGCCTTTTAAGCAGGTTGACTGCTATTTGACTTATACTACTGAGGAAACTCATAAAATAATAAGGGAAAATTTATATAGATCTCCTTTGTATTCAGGAAAAATAGAAGGAACAGGCCCTAGGTATTGTCCATCAATTGAAGATAAGGTTGTTAGGTTTAGTGACAAGCCAAGACATCAGGCTTTTGTGGAGCCTATTGGGCTTGATACTGAAGAGATGTATATACAAGGAATGAGTTCTTCATTGCCAGAAGATGTTCAAATTGCTTTTTATCACACAATTCCTGGCTTAGAAAGGGCTGAGTTTACAAGGCCGGCTTATGCAATAGAATATGATTGTATAGATCCTTCTAATTTAAAGCTATCTTTAGAGTATAAAGGAATAGAAGGCTTGTTTCTTGCAGGCCAAGTGAATGGAACTTCTGGTTATGAGGAAGCTGCTGCACAAGGCTTGATTGCGGGAATAAATGCAGCGCAAAAAATAAAAGGAAAATCACCATTAATTTTGGATAGAACGCAAGCATATATTGGAGTTTTAATAGATGACATAGTTACAAAAGGTACAAATGAGCCTTATAGGATGATGACTTCGAGGGCAGAATATAGGCTTTTATTAAGACAAGACAATGCAGATTTGAGATTGACTGAAATAGGTCATGAAATTGGTTTGATTAGTGATGAAAGGTATAAGAAATTCTTGAAAAAGAAAGAAAACATTGAAACAGAAGTTGCAAGATTGAAGAAAGCAATTGTAAAACCAACTGAAGAAGTTAATGCATTATTGAAAGAAAATGGAACATCTGAGCTTTCTACTGGTACTACAATGGCTGAATTGCTAAAAAGGACAGAACTTGATTATCAAAAGCTTGCTTCAATAGACCCAGAAAGGCCAGATTTGACTTTACAAGAGTGGAAAGAGGTAGAAATTCAAATAAAATATGAAGGCTATATTAAAATGCAGGAAGAACAAGTAGAAAAGTTTAAAAAGTTAGAAACTAAGTTATTGCCAGAAGACTTAGATTATGAGACTTTAAATGGACTTAGCTTAGAGGCAAGACAAAAACTAAATAAACACAAACCACATTCAATAGGACAGGCCTCAAGAATATCAGGAGTTTCACCGGCTGATATTTCTGTATTACTAGTATATTTACAACAGCATAAGCGTTAAAATATTAATATTGTTGCAAGTGAAAGGAGAAAAGTATTGAAAGTAGAAGATTTTGGAGTAGAAATAAAAAAATATTTGCAAGAGTTGGAAATCGAGTTAGATGAGAATCAAATTAAACAATTTTATTTGTTTATGCAATTGTTGCTTGAATGGAATGAAAAAATAAATTTGACGACTATTACAGATGAAAATGAAATAATTTTAAAGCATTTTGTAGATTCACTTACAGTTGCTAAGTATATAAAAAAGGGAGCAAAGGTGATTGACGTTGGCACTGGAGGAGGTTTCCCTGGAATTCCTTTAAAAATATATAGACCTGATTTAGATGTGGTGCTTTTGGATTCTTTAAATAAAAGAGTGAATTTTTTAAATGATGTAATAGAAAATTTAGATTTAGAAAGTATAAAAGCTATTCATGGAAGAGCAGAGGATGTTGGGCAAGATAAAAAATATAGAGAAAGCTTTGATGTGGCTATTTCAAGGGCTGTTGCCAATATGGCAACACTTTCAGAGTATTTAATTCCATTTGTAAAAGTGGGAGGAATTGCAATAGCTATGAAAGGACCGGAGATTGAAGAGGAATTAAATGGGGCTAAAAAAGCTATAAAAATTTTAGGTGGAAACATATTAGAAAAAAATATTATAAAATTTTATTTACCAAAAACGGAAATTTCAAGGACTATTATAATAGTCGAAAAGTCCGCAAACACAGACAGGAAGTACCCTAGAAAGGCAGGCACCCCAAAAAAACAGCCATTATAAAAAGTAAAAAAATACCTTGACTTTTTAGCAAAAATTATATAAGATAATAGTGTAAAATAAATATGACTTATAAGTAAATATTTACTAGTAAAAACAAAAGAATATGGGGGCGAAAAAAGTGGGAAAAGTTGTATCATTAGCAAACCAAAAAGGTGGAGTAGGAAAAACAACTACAACAATTAACTTAAGTACTATTTTAGCAAAAAAAGGCAGAAAAGTATTGCTAATAGACGCAGATCCTCAGGGTAATGCAACAAGTGGATTGGGCGTAGATAAAGATGTAGAACTTTCTACTTACGATATTTTGGTCGGAGACACACAGCTTGAAGAAGTTTTGCAGGACACAATAATTAAAAATTTAAAAGTTTGCCCATCTAATATGAACTTAGCAGGTGCAGAAGTAGAGCTAGTTTCAATGATGTCAAGAGAGCAACGCTTAAAAGAAAAAATTGATGAAATAAGAGACAAATTTGACTATATTTTAATTGATTGCCCACCATCATTAGGATTAATTACATTAAATGCATTTACAGCATCAGACAGTGTGCTAATACCTGTACAGTGTGAATATTATGCACTAGAAGGATTAGGTCAATTACTAAATACAATAAACTTGGTAAAAAAGCATTTAAACAAAAATATTCAAATAGAAGGAGCTTTACTTACTATGTATGACATAAGGACAAACCTATCAAACCAAGTAGTGAAAGAAGTGAAAAAGTACTTTGATAATAAAGTCTATAAAACAGTCATTCCTAGAAATGTAAGACTAAGTGAGGCACCAAGCTATGGAATGCCAATTACAGAATATGACCCTAGGTCTAAAGGAGCAAAAAGTTATATAAAATTTGCAAGGGAATTTTTAAAAACAAATGAGAAGGGGGAAAATTAATATGGCAAAGATGACAGGATTAGGAAGAGGATTAGATGCATTATTTGGACCAACTCCAAAAGAAGAGCAGATGCAAGAAAACGATGTACTAAAAAATTTAAAAATAACTGAAGTAGAGCCTAATAGAGACCAACCAAGGCAGCATTTTGACCAAGAATCACTAGAAGCATTAGCAGAATCTATAAAAGAATATGGTTTAATACAACCAATTGTAGTAACCAAAAAAGATGATTACTATAGCATTGTAGCAGGAGAAAGAAGATGGAGAGCTTGCAAAATAGCTGGATTGACAGAAATACCAGCTATTATAAGAGAAGACAATAGCAGAGTAAATGCGGAAATTTCTTTGATAGAAAATATACAAAGGGAGGACTTGAACCCTTATGAAAGAGCTATAGGTATAAAAAAATTAATGGATAATTATGGCCTTTCACAAGTAGATATTGCAAAAAAACTTGGAAAGGGCAGAAGCACCATTACAAACTGGATAAGAATTGTAAACTTAAGTCCTAAAGTTTTAGAGTTAGTAAAACAGGGAAAATTATCTGAAAGCCACTGTAAAGCTTTGCTTGCAATTACTGACCCTAAAAAGCAATACAGTGCAGCACTTCATATAATTGAAACTGGCACAACTACTAGAGAGATGGAAAAAAGAGTACAAATACCAATATCTTTTGAAGAACAAAAACGTAATCAAATTCTATACAAAAAAATAGAAGATAAATTCCAAAATTTCTTTGGTTCAAAGGTTCAAATTGATGCTGGAAGAAAAAGAGGAAGAATAATTATAGAATATACATCAAATGATGATTTAACAAGAATTATGGGTTTAATTAAATAAAATTTGAAAAATGATAAATAATATATATAAGATATTGCTTTAACCAAAAATACGGAAGGATGGTGCGAATGGGTGAAATTGTTGAATTTATGAGTACAGGAACTTTTTCATTAATATTAACATGCATTGTTATAGTGTTAGCAATAGGCTTTATTGTTATGATTGCTAAATTGAGCAGATTAAATAAAAGATATAGAGCATTTATGAAAAAGCTAGGGAGTGATAGTAATATAGAAGAAGACTTAGAAACTTTTATGCATCAAGTTGAAAAAGTGGAAAAACAGAATGGAGAAATTGTGGAATATGTTAAAACATTAGATAACGATTTAGAAAGATGTATTCAAAAAGTAGGTATAGTTAGATATAATGCTTTTAGAGACACAGGAAGCAATTTAAGCTTTTCCTTGGCATTGCTTGATGAACATAATAATGGCGTAGTTTTAAATGGAGTATATTCACGTGAGGCTTCTAATATTTATGCTAAGCCTGTAGAAAAAGGAAAATCTTCTTATGCCCTTTCAGACGAAGAAGCAGAAGCAATACAAAAGGCAATGAATTCTGAAAATAGGATAAAATTACAATAAATTACAACAAATCTATTGACAAACTCTTTTTAAAATGCTAATATAAATACTGTCACTTGACAGTATCTATGTGGAGAGGTGGTCGAGTTGGTTTATGGCACCAGTCTTGAAAATTGGCGTGCGTTTGTAGCGTACCGTGGGTTCGAATCCCACCCTCTCCGCCAAAATTTTTTAGGGATTAATTTAAGATGGAGCAGTACCCAAGTTGGTGAAGGGGAAAGTTTGCTAAACTTTTAGGTCCCGCAAGGGGCGCGGAGGTTCGAGCCCTCTCTGCTCCGCCAGTAAAAAAATAGCTGTAAAACAGCTATTTTTTTGTGAGTTATATAGTAAAGACCCAACTATCCAGCTTAAAATGACAAACTAGATAGTTGGGTCTATAAAATTACCAGAAATTTACCAGTTAATGACCATACCGCCGTAGTAGCTTACTATTCTGTACTTTGGACGTCCAAAGGATGTTCAATCAATTATGTAAATTTTGCCAAATTTTCAAAAAAAATATTACAAAAATATTACTTTTAGGTTAAATTTTGAAGACTAGTTGAAAAAAAATGACAAATACGGTATAATAAATAAGAGTAGGTGAAAATAATGAGAGTAAAATATATGATTTTGTCTATTTTAGTAATAATAGTAATTATTTTACCAGTTAATAATTCCCTAGCATTAACTACTAGTAATGTTGAATTAATGGAAACTGCAAGCACAGGGAATCCCTCAGAGATAAATACTAATGCTTGGAAACCTGGATCAACTAATAGTGTACAGAATGCTTCTGAGTTTCTAAAGTTTGCAAATAAAATAATAGGTGGCCTTAGGATTATTGGTTCAATTGTATCTGTAATTGCATTAATTATTATAGGTATGAAGTTTATGCTAGGTAGTGTAGATGAAAAGGCAGAGTACAAAAAGACATTAAAACCTTATTTAATAGGTGCTGTATTAGTATTTGCAATAACAACAGTAATAGGTATTGTTCAAGCATTAATACCTATATCTTAATAAAAATGGGAAGTGAGGATAATGAAAAAAATAATTTTAATAATAAATGTTATTTTAATAGTTTTTATGCTTTGCTTACCTGTTAGAGTATATGCAGTAGATGATACGATGGATGATGTTTTTCATGGGGCACAAGAATGGTTAAAAAATGGTGAAAATACAAATGCGCCAATAGATCAACAGCAGTTGAAATCAACTTCTGATACAATTTACAATATATTATTAGGTATTGCAATGGCGGTATCGGTTGCTGTAGGAGTTATTTTGGGTATAAAATATATGATGGCTGGTTCAGAAGAAAAAGCACAGGTAAAGGAAACTTTAGGACCATATATAATTTCATTAATAGTAGTTTTTGGGGCATTTGCTATATGGAAAATAGTTGTTACTATATTACAATAAAAAAGCCTTAAATTTATATGAAAGGAAAACATGTTATGAAATTAAAAAAAATATTTGCAGTAATAGTGTTTTTAATATTGTTGATATTTTTGTTAACAGGAGTTGTTAGTGCTAGACCTGTTCCTATGCCGAGTGAAGGAAGTTCTCGGAACTGGAGGAATAGAGGACTTCAATGGTTCAACTAATGATTTGCCAGAAATAAGAGAGGCTGGAAATAATATAATTAAAGTTATTTCAACAGCAGCATCTATTCTTTCTGTTATAGTACTTGTAATATTAGGAATAAAATATATGATGGGAAGTGTAGATGAAAGAGCAGAATATAAGAAAACTTTATTACCATATATAATTGGTGCGGCATTTGTATTTGCAGCTTCTACAATTGCTTCAATTATTTATAGTATTGCAATAAGTTTCTAAAAATGTTATAATTATTTTATATAGGACTTGTTGTCCTAATAAAATCATATATATATTATAATAATAAAAGGAGGAAAAAACATGAAAAAGAAAACAATGAAAGTTTTTTCTATATTGGTGCTTGCAATGATGATGGTTTCATTTTTAAGTATGACAGTATTAGCAGCTGATGGCTATGATCCACTTAAATATAATGGTGAAAATAGTCAAGTAAATACTGAAAAAATGGATAGTATTGGTCAAAGTATAGTTAACATTATAACAACAGCAGGCTCAATTATCTCAGTAATTGTTTTAGTTGTATTAGGTATTAAGTACATGATGGGAAGCGCAGAAGAAAAAGCAGAATATAAGAAAACATTATTGCCATACATAATTGGTGCAGCATTTGTATTTGCAGCTTCTACATTAGCTAGTGTTATTTACAACTTTGCATCAAGCACATTAGTTTCATAGAAAAATGTTATATAGATAAAAACTAGTTTTTAATAAGTCTCTTTGCGAGGCTTATTTTTTTACAAACAGATTACATAATTGTTACAAATATATTAAAATGTATTTTTTTTACTTAGAAATATACCAAAATCCCTACTTATATGGTATAATAATATATAATTGGATATATATTGTGAGGAAGTGAAACAAATGAATTCTTATGAAATACCAAGAAATTATAAAGGTGAAGGAAGAATATTATATATTTTTTCTACGAAAGCATTGATTTATACTATAATTGGCATGCTTATTGGTTTAATTTTTTACTTTATTTTAAATGCATTAGGCTTACAATTTGTAGGGATAATAATCGATGTAATTTTTGGAGCAATAGGTTTTTCAATAGCCACATTTAAAATACCAGACTCAAAAAAATTTGAATTTACTAGAAAAACAGGTGGTGCTAATATAGACGAAATTTTTCTTAGATGGGTAAAGTTTAAAAAGAAAAAAAATAGAATATATATCTGGAAAGAGGAGGAAACAAAAGATGAATGAAAATCAAATTAGTAATATCCTGAGTATATGTTTGATGATATTAGTACCAATAGCATTAATATTATTGCTCATATTTATAATTTTAAGTGTAAGGGAAAGAACAAAAGGTAAATCTAAAAATAAACCTGTAGTTGCGACTGAATCAAAAGAAGTAGCACAAACAAAAACAGGAAGGGATTATAGTAAGTTATCAATCTTTAGTTTTATGGAATTTGATAAAATTGAAGATAATATGATTGTGAGAAAAAATGGAAATAAATTTATAATGGTTATAGAATGCCAAGGTATAAATTATGATTTGATGTCTGGACTGGAAAAAAATAGTGTAGAAAGAGGATTCTTGCAATTTTTAAATACGTTAAGAACACCTATACAATTATATATTCAAACTAGAACTGTAAATTTAAGTAGTAGTATTGCTAGGTATAAAGAAAGAATGGCTCAAATACGTGACGATTATAATAGTAAGCAGATGAGATATAATTCTTTAGTAGTTTCAGCAGATGCTACTCCTAAGGAAGTACAAGAAGCAAAATATGACCTAATAAAAGTTAAAAATTTATATGAATATGGAAATGATATTATAGAAAATACTGAAAGAATGAATTTGAATAAAAATATATTGAAAAAACAATATTACATAGTAATTTCATATACTCCAGAAGAGGGAACGGGTAATTATGATAAAGAAGAAATTAAAAATATGGCATTTTCAGATTTGTATACAAGGTGCCAAGCAATAATCAGTTCAATAGGTGTATGTGGAGTTGCAGGAAAAGTACTAGACAGTGAAGAATTAGCTGAGCTTTTATATTATGCTTATAATAGAGATGAGGCGGAAATTTATGATTTAGACAAAGTGCTAAAATCAGGTGCCGAAGATTTGTATTCAACATCAAGAGATGTTTTGGATAAGAGAATGGAAGAAATAAATAAAGAAGTTGAAGCAAAAGCGGTTGATTTGGCAAATGAAAAAGCAATGGAAGCTTTTGAAAGCATAGAAAAGCAAAGAAGAGTAAAGCAAAGAGAAGCGCAAATGAACGAAATGATAGATGTATTAGCAAAAAATCTTTTAAATGACAATGTACAAATATTAGGACCAGATGTAGTTAATGAAGCAAAAAGATTAATTGAACAAGCGTCAGCTAGTAAGAAAAAAACTGATGCAAAAGCGAATGCTAAAAAGGATAGTAATGTAAAAGAAGAAGTTACAGAAAAAAAACAAAAGTTAGCAACAGCAACATCAACAGTAAAAACTACAAAGAGAGGAAGACCTAAGAAAAAAGTTGTTGCAGAGTAATTAGCAGAAACGAAAGCAAAAATAAAAGATAGGAGGAAGAAAAATGTTCGGTAAAAAAAAGAAACAGAAACAAGAAGAAAATCAACCTATAGATACTGAGCAATATAACTTTTTAAGAAGAAAGACTATTAAGGAGTTAATTGCTCCTGCGGGCATTGATGCTAGTGCAATTGATCACTTGGAAATAATATCAAATACTAAAAGATATGCAAGGAGCTTCTTTGTTTCTCAATTACCAAGAATGTGTACTTTCCCGGAGCTTTTTAGAGATATGTATCTTTTTGGGGATATAAATACATCAATTTTTATAAATCCTATAAAGGAAGAAAGGTCACAAACAGAGTTAAATAGAACGATTAATGAGTTAGAAACAGAAAGAATTGTAGCAGCTGATAAAGGTAATATAAATAGAGAAAGTACTTTGACACAAAAAAGAATGGAAGCAGAACAATTAAGAGATGAAATAGCAGCAGGTTTTAATAAATTATATGAAGCTTCAGTTGTGGCAACACTTTTTACATATAGCCTAGATGACTTAGATAAATTAACAAGAATGTTGATTACAGAAATGTCTAAGACATTAGTAAATGTAAAAACCGCATGGGGAATGCAAGAAGAAGCATTTCAATCTAATTTACCATTGCTGGAAGACAAGGTTAAAAAAACACATACTTTTGATAGAAATTCAATGGGAACTGTATTTCCTTTTACTACTTCAGAAGTAGGACATCCTACGGGAATACCTCTTGGATTTAATAAGCAAACTGGTACTCCAATTCTGTTTGATAATTTTCATCCTTCATTATCAAATTATAATATGGTTATATTTGCAAAGTCTGGTGCTGGTAAATCTGTTACAATGAAGACATTAGTTTCTAGGTCTTCAGTGCTTATGGGGATAGAAAGTTTAGCATTAGATGCTGAAGGCGAATATACAATAGTGGCAGAAAGTTTAGGTGGAGTGAATGTAGTTATAAGCCCTAATTCTGATACAATAATAAACCTATTTGATATTGAGCCTGAAAGAGTAAAAGATGAAATAACTGGAAAAGAAAGAACAGTATTAAATGTGGAAAATAAGGTAGAAGATGTTACGCAAGCATTGCTTACAATGGCTAAAGGAAGTACAAGAAGTGAAGAAGTAAACGAACTTACTAAACAAATAATAGCGGAGTCTGTAGCAGAAGAATATGCAAGCTTGGGAATAACAAGTAATCCTGCAAGCTTATATAAAAGTGCTAATATGGCAGTAAGTACAGATAACTTGTTTGAAAAAGAAAAAAAGGATATGCCAACAATAGGAAGTTGGTATAAGAGAATTCAAGAAAAAGCTAGAAGCAATAAAAACCCAGATTATCAATTTCATTATAGTTATTTGTTAAAAGTTATGAGACAATATGTTAGAGAATATGATGGACAGATGGCTTATTTTGATGGACAATCTACTTTTGATTTATTAGATGGGGCACCATTTATAAATTTGGATATATCACAGCTAGAAGAAAGATTTGCAAGACCACTTGCACAGCAGATTTTACTTTCTTGGATTTGGGAGAAATTTGTTAAGAAAAATAGTGAAGATAGAAAAAAGGCAAGAAAGAAAAGAGTAATAGTTGATGAAGCTTGGATGTTACTTCCATATCCAGATGCCGTAGACTTTTTAAATAAAATGGCAAGACGTGCTAGAAAAAGGAATGTTTCACTAGCTATTATTTCCCAAAGGTTTCAAGATTTCTATGAGAAGCCAGAAGCCCAAGCAGTACTAACTTCTTCTGATACAAAATTATTTTTAGCACAGGATAAATCAGAAATACAATATGTAAAAGAAGTATTTAAACTAACTGAAGGCGAAGCAAACTTTTTGGTTACTTGCCAAAGGGGAGAAGGATTGTTAAAAGTAGGTTCAGATACTGCTATTTTAAAAATAATACCAACGAAAAAAGAATTTGAGTTTGTTGAAACAAATTTGAATGTTTTAGCTAAGAGAGGAAATGTGTAAAAGTTGGAGGAAAAAATGAAATTTTTAAGGAACATTAAAGAAATTGGTAAAAAAATATTAATAGCAATTTCAATAGTTGTATTGTTTCAATTTGGAAATGCAAAGCCTGTACAAGCTTCTGATAAATGGGGAGGTGTACTATTAGACCCTATTATATCACTTATTACATCATTAGGTGATGGAATATTATCACTTATACACAGATTTGTTATGGGCCAAGAACAAGCATACTATAAAATCGATACAACGATGAGCATATTGCAAAAAATCATCTCCGTTGTTGTTGGAATATTAGTGGGCATAGCCGTCGTGGCGGCAGTAGTACTGACATTAGGATCAGCAGGAGCACTTTTAGCAGGTGTATTACCGGCGCTTGCCTCTACGATAACGGCGGTAACAACAACAGTTGCAATTGTCTTAGGTACTGGAGCTGGATTGTATCTGGGAGCAAATGTGTATTACTCAGATATTTGGCCAGATCAACTTGTATTGCCATTGTATTCAATTTCACCGGAAGAAATCTTCAGAGGAAATATATTGCTTTTTGATGTGGATTTCTTCAATCCACAGGATGAAATTTATGTAAAGACTGCATCAAATTCTGCAAGTGATGTGACTTATCATTATAAGTATACAACAAAAGAAGATAGAGCGGCTTTTGACGGAACAGGTGAAAGTGGTGCAATAACTGCTACTGCAATTGAAGATGGGCATGTATATAGCCCAGGAAATGAAAAAGTACGATATTATTATTATGTAGATGATAATGGAGAAGAAGTAATAACATCTAAGCAAAATGTTGCATTAGACCTTCAACAAATTGTTGCACAATGGTATGTAGCAATAAGAAATGTGGTAATAGTATTGATGATGTCTGTATTGCTATATATTGGAATAAGAATGATGCTTACTGTTGTAGCTGCTGAAAAGGCAAAATATAGACAAATGTTAGTAGATTGGCTTGTTAGTATATGCTTAGTATTTTTAATGCATTATATAATGGCATTCTCAGTTTCAATTGTAAAATCATTTACTGCAGCAGTTGATTCTGCTACTCAAACTCAGAAATATACGCCATTTATTTCATTAGAAAAAGATGGAAACATATATAAAAGATTATTTGGAGATGGCGATGATAGTTTGCACTTAGATCCAAAAGACTATATAGTATATTCTGATGAAGCTAAAACTCAAGAAGTTCCAGCTATGGATTATAAAGGACAAACAGATACAAGTAATCCTCCTAAATATGTATATTTATGCTGGCCAACTAATTTAATGGGTTCATTTAGGCTTTCAGCACAGACAGCGAAGGCAGGTACAGATGAGTTTATTGGCACAGGACTTGGATTTTTTATATTAGTATTATTAACAGTGTTCTTTGTTTTTACATATTTGAAAAGGGTATTATATATGGCATTTTTAACAATGATAGCACCATTAGTTGCATTAACATATCCAATTGATAAGATATCAGATGGACAGGCGCAAGCATTTAATAAGTGGCTAAAAGAATATATATTTAATTTGTTGATACAACCATTACACTTACTTTTATACACTATTTTAGTATCATCTGCATTAGAATTATCATTAGAGAATGCAATTTATACATTAGTAGCAATTGGATTTATGATACCAGCAGAAAAATTGTTACGTAGTTTCTTCGGATTTGAAAAGGCATCTACAGCAGGTTCATTAGCAGGAGCAGCTGTTGGAGCTAGTTTAGTTTCAACAGGATTAAATAAATTGATTAATGGTGTAAGAGGACATGGTGGTGCAAAAGGAGCAAATGGTAAGGCAAACGGACAAATTGGAGATGAAGGTAACAATGGAAGAATCGGATATAATAATCAATTTGATAAAAATGGAGTATTAGCTGCAAATTTACCTGGAAGTGGTAATGGCGGACAAGATG
>CALXJQ010000020.1 GCA_944388665.1 uncultured Clostridia bacterium | reverse complement strand
CTGGTGTTTCTTCAGGTAAATCTCCATCTGATCCATCTTCCGGATTGCCATCAGGCAAATTTTCATCTGTTAAATTTCCGTTAGAGTTTCCTCCAGTTTCATTTTCCGGTACCTGATTATCTGGTGCCTCCTCTGGTGGCTGCACTGTGTCCTCAGGTTCAGAAGTATCTTCTGTGATGTATGTTTGAAATATATAGCCAATTATTCCATTTTCTAGCTTCACCATGTCCCATCTATCTCCAGATTGATTTCCTTTTTTGATTCTTGTCATTTTTTGTTGTTTTTGGGCAGTTGTTATAATTTCATAGCTTGTTGAAGGGCCTGTTCTTATATTTACATTCTGAGCATTACAATAAACTCTTGTGTTGTCAGCTAAAAAATCGCTTGCTTTTATTGAAGGACTTTGTGTTGGAATTTCGGGCATATTATTGAATACAGGTATTATAAATGTCATTGGAATTTCTAGCAATCCACTTTTTTGATATCCATTATAAATGGATTTTGCCTCGCTGTAAGGTGCAAGCACATTTGTCATATATTGATGCCAAAAAAGGCCATCATTTTTGTAATCTACTACATCAAATTTTTGTAAATAAATGGTGTCCTGTCCCACATTAATGTAACTTGAGCCTATAAAAATTCCGCCACCAGTTATGGCTTTTTCTTTGTTATTCCATGGTATCAAGTACTTATCTTTTGTAGCTTGGCTTGCACCTTTGCCGTCTTTGGCATATTGCAATCCATTTTTGATTGCTCCCATTGGCTCTGAAGAGCTTGTTGCACCAATGTTATAAAAATTATACAAACCTTTAAATCCATCTACTGTTCCACTTATTGAGGCGTGTGATAGAAAGGGCCCCACCTCTTGCTTTATACGAGATGCCAAGTGGTATGGGCTTACCAAAGAGGTCTTTCCAGCTTTTAAAATTAAGTCTGCATAAGTTGCATTCATTGTATGATTATTACCGCTACTATCTAAATATGAAACTTGCCTTTGGTAAAATTCTGTGCCATATAATATTTTTTCAATACTGTTTAGATTATTTGTATGTGAATCGAATGAAAGAGCTTCAAATTGAAATATTCGCACTTCATTTAGAAAATTTCTTGGATCCATGCAATATTCTACTGCCTGTTTAGAGCTATCCACCCAGCCAGCATCTACTTCCACATTGTATTGGCCGGGGGTTGTATTTTTCCAGCTATCTGAGTAATTTTTGGGAACTAAATTTTTTCCAAATACATTTTCTTGATCAATCACATAATTCCAGTCTAAATTTGTATATAAAGCAGTAAACTTCCAGTTGGGATGTTTTTTGCTAAGTTCTTGCAAATATGGCTTATAGCTATTAGGGAATGCATCTATTCCTGATGATTGCACTGCTGCATTTACGCCAATATATATAAATATGCCTATTGCAACTGCTAATGCAATTGCAAAAAAAATTGCTTTTTTATATTTAAGAATTTTATGCATTTTTTCACTCCCTTCATTATAACCCAAATTTTGATTAGAAGAATTATTACAATTTGCAGTTGGAAAAATATTGTAATTATTTTTCAACTGATTTTACTATAATTCTCATTTTCGAATCACTTGTACATGTTATAAGTGTTACTTCTTTTTTGCCATTTGTCTCTTGTGACAAGCAGCTTACATCTTCTGGCACAACTTTATAAATGTCATATATTTCATAAGTTACTTTTCCTACTTTATTGTCAATTAAATAGAGCAAATCACCTTTTTTCAGATTTCTTAAATTTTTAAACATATTTTTATTTTTAAAATTATGTCCAACAATGCAAAAGTTGCCAGTTTCGTTAGGGTTACAGCCCCAAAATTTTGTAACCGATACATTTAGCGCATTTTCTGAATAGTTTTGCAACACGCAGGTTTCTAGCTCAATCTCCGGAATTTCTAATTTTGCTGCTACTGTATAACCTTTATATTCTGTTTCTACTTTTTCTTTTGGATAACTATGAGCCTGTTCTATATTATTTGCAATTGTCTTTTGTACTAAATATACTTCCTCTCTATTTTGCTTCTTCACATTTTGGTCATTATATAGTTCAAATCCAAGCCAGACAGAAAAAGAAATTATTATCAATATAAGAATTGTATTAATAGTTTTTTTCTTCATTTTTCTATCATATTCCTTTCTAAAGACCTAAACATAAGTAAAAAAATAAAACTAACAGTTGCTATTGTACATTTTTTAGAGTTTAACTGCTAGTTTTATCTATTTATTTATTCTTTTTTACGTTGTAATATACATAAATTGCTACTAATATTGCTAAAATAATAATAATTGGAATATAAATGTTGCTACCTGTTTTTGGCAATTTTGTTGGCTCTACTACATTATTTGTAATATTTTCGTTTTGCTCGTTTTTTGATGTATCATTGTTTGTAGCATTATCTATTGTCTCATTATTTACAGTGTTGTTATCTTCTGCAGTATCAGAATCATCTGTAGTGCCTCCTGCAGCTGGTGCATCATTTACTGTAAAGTCAAAAGCTTTTTGAGCTATAACAGTGTCAGAATTATCTCTATCTATTAATTTTAAAGTAATTGTATAAGAACCTGCTTTGCTAAATGTTGCCTGTACATTTAAAACTTGTGATACATCTTCTCCTCCAATTTTGCTGCCTTGGGCATCTCCCCAACCACTTTGAATAATATCATGTTCTAATTGAGACTGATCTTTTCCAATTAATGTAACGCTTGCCCCATCTGGTGTTGTAGCTTCTGCTATTAATCTTGCATGCTCATAATAGCGTCCTAATGGTGAAAAATAAGAAATTGTCATATTTTTTGGCTCATCTTTTACAATACTTCCTGTATATTCCATACTAAAATCATAATCCACATATACAGGTTCTACTGTTACATTTTTTACTATTGGAGTTGTAATATCATCATAGTTAACTGAGGCATCAGCATTTGCAAGTCCTTCAGCAGTCACTGTGAATTCTGTTGGATTAGATGTAGTTATTCCTGCCTTTGCTTTAAATGTTACACTCATACTAGTACGTGGATTAGTTCCACCTGAAGAATCATGAAAAACAACTCTTACCTTATCAGAATCATCACTTGCTGTTCCTCCTTCTGCAGAGATATATTGGAATAAAGCATCATCATAATGTACATCAACCGTATATGCACCTAAGTCTTGTCCAAAATTAACATTTACCTTTACTTCTTCGCCTGGCCTTATTGTTGTTTTGTCTGTATCTACAGTCACTGATGGCAATGGTGCTGCATATACATTAATAGAAAACATTAATGCAATTATACAAAACATCAATACTATACTAATAAATTTTTTCATAAAAAAATTTCCTCCTTTTTCGTTTTTCAAATTTATTATGTCGAATTTTGGAGGAAATTATTCATTATTATTTTTTTGGAAATTTTATCCATTTAAAAATTTATCTAGTACTATTATAAACATCGCATGAGACCAGCCCAAGCCTATTACCCAATTTGGTTTTAATGTACTGTTGTCAACTTGCTCACCTAAGAAATAATGTTTTCCGGCAGTTTTTACAACAAAATCAAATGTCTCTTTTGCTTTTTTCTTGTCTCCTGCTTCTAAGTAATATAGCGTCATCCAAAGGTTTGCAATTGGCCAAGGATTTGAATTCATATAATGATCTTGCTCAAACCTTTGATAGCCACCAGTATATGTTCTTAATGATAAATTTATTCTATCAATTGTATTTAATACTTTCTTTTCTTTTGGTTTAAACACATTAAATGGCGTAACTGCGCCAACTATGCTTACATCCATTTTCTTGTCTTCAGTGTTGCGCACATAAGATTTCTTTTCTTCATCATATAAGTTGTCATTAATATATTTTTTTATTCCAACTTGCAATTTTTCTATTGCTTTTTTATTTTTTGCAATTTTTTCTTCTTTCAATCTATTATTTTCAAAATCTGAAACTCTATTTCCTAGCACATCATAAATCTTCAAAATTGAATCAAATGCTGCAACTATACTTGCAAGTGAATACAAGTGAATTCCTTCACACATCTCCCACAAGTCATAACTTACATGGTATTTGTGTCCAGTATTTTTGGCATAAGATTTTTCAATTTCTTCTTGTACAATGTCTCTATCATGCTCTTCTTTATCTTGCAAGCCTAACCAATCTTTTACATATCTTTCAAGAAAATCAACTGCTCTTTCACACATAGTCAAATTATCTTTTAAAAATTTTTCATTTTTTGTATATTTATAATGCTCATAAACTCCATAAACCACGCTTGCCGTCTCATCTACTTGATATCCCCAGCAAGGAGCCAACTTTCCATCTGTAAAAAATCGCTGCTCCCACATTCCATTTTTGCTTTGCGTCTTTTTACAAAAAACTTTATAAAACTTATCAGTCTCTTTTTGCATTTTCAAAATATCAAAAGCCTTTGTCATAAAAACTGCATCTCTAGGCCAACAATATGCATACCTTCCACAGTTTGTAAAATCTTCATCAACCTCAGGAGATGCTATTATTCCTCCTGTTTCTTCATCAACTAATAATGGAAATAGCAAAATACTTCTTCTATATATTTCATAAATTTGTGCTTCATAGCTATTTTGTGGTTCTTTTAAATTTAATCCATTATGTTGTTTTACATACTTTCTCCAATATGCTTTTGTTTTAGTATACTCATCATTTAGGTCAATTCTTTTTATTCTCTCTATTTCTTCTTCTATATCAGAAACATTCTTATTTTCATCTATTAAAATGCATATATCCAATGATTTCTTTTCCTGTGGCTTAATAACACCCAAATCGTAGCATATACTCATATCCTTTGACATTCCAATATAATCTTTATCATGTATCTCTCCTCTTTTAATAGTTTCTTTGCTACCATTTATCTGATGCCTATAAACCTGATTTTTTGAAAATGTTGAAAAAGTAAAGTCATGAGCATATTGCATCATTCCGCCATCAATAAGCATGCCACTTACATAATTATTTTCGTCAGATAACAATTCTGAATGAATATAAAACTGAGTATTCAAATCAATTTTACCCTCATTTAGAAAAATATATCTTTTTACCAAAACATTCTCTTTTAGCATAACAAAATCAGTTTGAACCACTTTCAAGTTAAAATAAGTATTAGTCACCTCAGTATTCAAAACATTTGTATCCAAATCATAGTACTGCTTATACTCATTATTAATATCATCATGTAAATAAATCAAATCTGAATTATTAATCTTCACACCTGTATGAAAAAAATTTAGGTATTGCCTATTATCTCTATTAGGAAAATAAACCCTTTCCATCTCTCCTTTTCCAGTAAAAGTTGCTATAAGCTCCTTATTTCCAATTATTGCTTCATTATAATACTTTTTCTCCATTTCATTTTTGTATGATATTACCTATCATACACTCCTTTCTTCAATTTTTGCCACTAGGGACGTACCTTTTTGGCAATTTTTTGCCATTTTGCTACGTCCCTCTTGGCAATTTTTTGCCAAAAAGGTACGTCCCTAGTGGCAAAAATTTATCCTTCGATTACATTTAGTATTTGTTTTTCTAAGTCTTTTATCTTTTCATTTATTCTGAATATGTCCTCATCACGCAAGTTTGCGTCATTGACATCTTGTCTTACATAAGTGTCCATATCTTTTATTTCGTCTTTTAATTTTTCTAGTCTTCCCAAGACTTCTGTTTTTAATCCGTTTGGAACAGTTGGAATTATTTTGTGTGTCATTTCTACTTTGTCTTCTGCTCCGTCTATATCATAAGTTTCTCCAAATTCTGGCATTGAGACTGGTAAGTGCGTTTCTGTTATTATTTTTTGTGCCAACACATCCTGAGACTCTGGCTCACCATGTACTAAAAAGATGTGTTTTGGTTTGCTTATAAATGAGTAAACGAAATTCATTAAACCTTCTTGGTCTGCATGTCCAGAGTATCCTTCTATATATTCAACTCTTGCATTTACAGCGATTTCTTCTCCAAAAATTTTTACGGTTTTTGCTCCATTTACTATGTTATATCCAAGTGTTCCTGGTGCTTGGTATCCTACAAATAATATTGTAGATTTTGGATTCCACAAGTGATGTTTTAAATGATGCTTTATTCTTCCAACATCGCACATTCCACTTGCTGAAATTATTATACTTGGTTCTGTGCTTTCGTTTAACGCTTTAGACTCGTCTACTGTTTGTGTAAATTTTAACCCTGGAAATTCTAATGGATTATCACCTTTTATCAATTCTTCTTGTACTTCTTTATCAAATAAATTTGTATTTTCTTTAAAAACTTCTGTTGCTGATATTGCAAGTGGACTATCTACATAAACAGCAGCTTTCATCAATGTTTTATATTTTCTTTTGAACTCCTCATCGTCATGCTCTTGTTTTAATTTATTTATTTCGTATAGAATTTCTTGAGTTCTTCCTACTGCAAATGATGGAATTACTACTGTTCCTCCATTGTCTAAAGTCTCAGAAACAATGTCCAAAAACATCTGAGCTTTTTCTTTATTTCTTACATGAAGTCTACTTCCATAAGTTGATTCCATAATCAAATAGTCAGCATCTTCAATCATTGTTGGAGGTCCAAGCAATGGTATATCATTATTTCCTAAATCTCCTGTAAATACCGTTTTAGTTTCTTTGCCATTTTCATTAGTCCATAGCTCTATAATGCTAGAACCAAGCATGTGTCCAGCATCATTAAACCTTACATGAATATCTGGCGTTATTTCTATGATTTGGTCATACTGCACAGGCTCAAAAATTTCCAAACTTCTAGCTGCAAGCTCTGCTGTATACATTGGCTCAATTGGATCTTCGCCTTTTCTCATTCTCTTTTTATTTTTCCAACCAGCTTCCATTTCTTGAATATGGCCACTATCAGGCAACATCAATGCACATAAATCACACGTTGCCTTGTGAGCATATACTTTATTTCTAAAGCCTTCTTTATATAACTTTGGAATTCTTCCAGAATGGTCAATATGCGCATGTGTTAAAAGCATAAAGTCAATGCTTTTAGGATCAAATTCAAAATCTTTATCATTGTTTTTCTCAATCTCTGCATTTCCTTGCCACATTCCACAATCCACTAGAAACCTTTTTCCGCAAGCTTCTACTAGATAATTTGAACCAGTTACAGTTCTTGTGGCTCCTAAAAATGTGATTTTCATATATTTTTTCCTCCCTTTTTGGCAAATTTGTGCCATTTTGGTAATTCTATTGCTCTAGTACTGAATAATTCTTCTACTGCCTCTTTTTCATTTGTTATCTTTTGGTCATAAACCTTTTGAACTAGTTGCATTTGAATTTCTTCTTTTTGCTTTTGAAAAGCTCCTTCCAAATCATTTATATCTTTTGTGTAGTCAAAAGGTAATAAGCAGTAATATCTAAATTGATACATTAGATCAGTTGCTTCTTGTTTTGTTTCTGCTTTTTGGACTTTAATTTTATAGCAATCCAAAAATTGTTTTTGCAAATTTTTTAATGTCTTTTCTATTTCAGAATCAATATTATCAATTTCAAGCCATTTTAGAAGTTCCTCTTTATTTTTCAACTCCTTTTTATACTCTACAAAATTCTTAGGGTTTAACAATTCATTTACTTTTTCAATGCGATCTAGTTTCTTTTCCCTTTCATGTTCAAGCGTTTTAGCAAGAACCCTTGTACTAAAAATTTTCTTTTCAAGTGGAAGTTTTTCATTTCTCTTGTCATACTCTTCTTGCAACAAGTGCTTGTTATTTATAGTTTCATCAATTGTCCTTATATCTCTTGTTAAATTTATCTTTTCTTGTGTTAACTTTTCAACAAAATCGTGATTATTATTCATAATCTTCAATTTACTTTCTACATCCTTCTTATCATTCTGCATCTTTTTTCTAATTTTATCTTCAAGCCTTATGCAGAGTAAAATTGATATTGTACTTATTGAATCAATAAATTTTTGTGCCAATTTTACTCCATAGTCCTTCTCCAATCTCTTCTTAAACAAATCAAAATAATCTATAATATATTCCCTGTTAGTAACCCATTTTCTTAAAAATTCATTTCCAACCAACATCCTTAAGTTTTGATAAACCAAATTATGTGGAATACTTTCTATTTCTTTAGGTAAAGTTGTCCATGAATATCCATTAAAATCACGCATTGGCTCAACCATATTGATACTATTACCAACATTAAGCAACTCTGAAAGTGTCCAATTTAGCAAATAATATTTGTCCTTCACAATTTTATCTTTTTTGCCAATCTTAGAAATACAATATAAAACTTTGCGCTCTATAGGATAACAAATAATCTTTTTGTTCTTTTTATCAACCAAAAATGTTCTATCCTTCAGAAGTTCACTCTCAGTAGAATGTAGCTTCACTAAAGTAATATCTTCACAATCATTTTTTATTATATTTATTATTGATTCAATAAACTCATCCTTAGACTCAACATCCCTTTTGACCATCTCGTAGTCTGGATACGCTGTTTCAATTTTATACAAAATGCTAAGGAGAAGACTTTTTGTATTTTCTTCAAAATTCTTTTTTTCAAGCACTTCTTCTAATTCATTATTATAATTTTTTTTCACAATTTTATCTAAAAAATTATCCTTTTTCTTTGGCACAATTCTTCCCCTTTCTGAACTTTAGGGACGTTCCTTAAAGTTCATTTTTTTACTGTGCTGCTTTTAGCTCATTCCATTTTTCTAGGCTCATTAGTACTTCTCGAGGCTTACTTCCTTGATATCCTGATATGATGCCTCTTTCTTCCATTTGGTCAATTATTCTTCCAGCCCTAGCATAACCGACTTTAAATCTTCTTTGTATGAATGATGTAGACGCTTGGCCAGATTCCACAACTGTTTGAATTGCATCCATTAGAAGTGGGTCTGTTTCATCGTCTTCAGCAGCCTCTTGAGCTAGTTCTTTGTCTGTTTTGTTATTATTTTCAATTGTTTCTAATATATCTTCGCTATAGTTTGCTGTACCATTTGATTTTACAAATTCTACTATCTTTTCAACTTCTTCGTCTGAAACAAATGCACCTTGCACTCTTATTGGCTTTGGTGCTCCTGATGGGAAGAACAACATGTCTCCCTTGCCAAGTAGCTTTTCAGCGCCAACACCATCTAATATAGTTCTCGAATCAACTTGCGAAGACACAGCAAATGCAATTCTTGATGGTACATTTGCTTTTATTAAACCAGTAATGACATCAACTGAAGGTCTTTGTGTTGCAATTACCAAATGCATTCCTGCTGCTCTTGCTTTTTGAGCCAACCTACAAATTGCATCTTCTACATCATTTTTAGCAACCATCATTAAGTCAGCTAATTCATCTATGATGATTACTATTTGTGGCAATTTGCCTGATTCAGGATCATTTTCTACCGCTTTATTATATCCTTTTAAGTCTCTTACTCCTTTTGCAGCAAATAGATTGTACCTATTTTCCATTTCCTGTACTGCCCATGCTAGTGCACCAGCAGCCTTTTTAGGATCTGTAACAACAGGTATAAGTAGATGTGGAATTCCATTATATACTGACAACTCAACAACTTTTGGGTCAACCATCACAAATTTTACTTCACTTGGCTTAGCCTTGTAAATTATACTTGTAATTATAGAGTTTATGCACACACTTTTACCTGAACCAGTTGAGCCTGCAATAAGCACGTGTGGCATTTTAGAAATATCTGCAAGCATAATGTTTCCAGCAACGTCTTTTCCAAGTCCTATTGTTAATTTAGATTTGCTATTTCTAAATTCGTCTGTATCCAAGACCTCTCTTAAATGAACTGCCTGTTTTTCTTTATTTGGCACTTCAATTCCTACTGCCTGCTTTCCTGGAATAGGCGCTTCTATTCTTATCGTTTCAGCTGCTAAATTTAATGCTATATCATCAGCTAAATTTGCAATTTTGCTTACACGAACTCCTTCTGCTGGCTTAAGCTCATATCTAGTAATTGCCGGTCCAACTGAAACATTTTCTACCTTAGCTGAAACTCCAAAGCTATACAAAGTCTTCTGAAGTTTACTTGCTGTATCTGTTAAAGCTTTCGTTCCGCCTTTTAAAGGTTTGTTTGCACCCTTACTCAAAAGTTCAATAGGAGGGTATTCATAATGCTCGTCCTCAACAGTCATAGCATGTTCCAATTGTAATACAGATCTTTTCTTTTCTTCCTTTTGTTCTTCAACTTCTTTAAACAATCCATTTTCATTATTTGCATCAGAATTAGCTTCTGCTACAGCAACTTTTCCCGTTTTTTTAGCTTTCTTTTCTGTTTCATCTAATTGAGAATCGTCTAAAATTCTTCCACCGAAATTGATTTTTATTTGATTTTCCATCGGTGCTTTTTCTAGTTCCTTTTGAGCCTTTCTCTCTTCTCTTAATCTTCTTCTCCTTTCTGAAGGAGTTTCTTCTTTTTCTTCTTCTGCTGCTTCCACCACTTTTCCTTTTTCTTTTATTCTTTGTTCATGTCTTTTTTGCATTCTTTCAAGCTTTTCTTCTTTTTTGTCTTCCATTTTATCTACTATATTATTAATAATATCAGACATATTGATACCATAAATAAATACAATTAGTACAATAGCAACACCCAAACATAAAATAATGGCACCAATATTTCCAAGTAAATTAGTTAGTGGCACAGCTCCTACCGCACCTATAGCTCCTCCTCCGAGCATCTTTAGTGCCTATATTATATGCTTCTTTAACTATGTCAGATAATTCGCTATTAGTATGTAACTCTCCCATTGAAATTTGTAAAACACTGAAAAATACACATAAGCATAAGACTAGTACCACATATTGCACTAATTTAGGTGTAATATTATCTTTACCATCACAAGCTAATTTAATACCTACTGCAAAAATACCTATTGGCAAGATGTATTCAACAATGCCTAAAATTCCACCTAGTATTTCATTTAGCTTTGTACCTATTATACCTGATTTTGTATATATTAAAACAGCTAGAAGAATGCTTAATATAATTAAAATTGCTACTGCAATATCGGTCTTTGAAGCTGTTTTTCTTTTTTTATATCTTCTTCTTCTTTTAGCCACTTTTTTATTCATTCCTTTCTTAGTTGATGAACTTTAAGGAACGTCCCCAAAGTTCACTATTCAAAATTTTTCTTTTTCTTCTCTTAACTGAATTTGATGTGATGAACTTTAAGGAACGTCCCCAAAGTTCATTAACCTCGAAAAAGCCAGTATCAAAAGTCTTGTATGACTTCTGACATCTGACTTTTGATAAGAATATTGCTATTTTAATTCTTTTCTGCTATTTTCAATTGTTTTTACTGTATCTTCTAAAGAAATTTGCATCAAGTTTAAAGCTTCTGTCATGTTTTTTCCTAGTTTGTTTAGGGTTTCGTTTAAAACGTTTTCTGTATTTGACAATAATGTATCAGCGTACTCTTTTGTACCTTTTGAAATTTCTCTTGACATTTCGTTTGCTGTTTCTATTATTTCTTTCTTTTGCTCATAAGCTTTTTTTGTTATTTCATGTTCATCTATCATTGATATTATTCTATTTTCAGCCTCTTTGACAATTCCGTCTGCTTCTTTTTGTGCTTCGACTAATATTCTTTGTCTTTCTTCTTTTACCCACTTAGCCTGTTTTAATTCGTCTGGTAATTTTAGGCGTATTTCTTTTATTAAATCAAGTATTTCTTCTTTATCAACAATAACCTTTGAAGAAAAAGGCAAATTTCTGCTCTTTTCTAATAAATCTTCTAAACTTTCTAATAAAGTAAAAATTTCCATGGTTTTACCCCTTTCGTAAGAAAATCAATTGTGCTCTTCCATATTTTCTTTCGTCTATTACTTCAACATTGACTTCTGATAGTTCCTCTAAAATTCTCCCCTTTTGATCTGTTTCTATAATCATGATTGTTTCTGGTTTTAAAATATCTCCCTCCAATATGATTTTTATGGCTTCACTTGCAAGTTTGCTATTGTATGGAGGATCTATGTATATTATATCTACTTTTTCTTTGAGACTTTCTAGCAATCTATCATACTGCATTTTATATATTTCAACTTTGTCTTCTGCGTGTGTTTTGCTTATATTTTTTTTGATTATTTGAATTGCTTTTTCTGAATTATCACATAAAATAGCTTTAGCAGCGCCTCTGCTTACAGCCTCTAATCCTATTGCCCCACTTCCGGCAAATAAATCCAGAAAAATAGAGTCAGCTATCCTATTTTGTATTATATTGAATAATGATTCTTTTACTCTATCTAAAGTTGGTCTAGTTTCTAGTCCCTCTAAAGTATATAGTTTGGTTCCTTTTGCTTTTCCTGATATTATTCTCATATTAAGATACCTTTCCCGATATTATTATTTTATTCCTTTTTCTTTTAATGTCAATACAATTAATACAATTGTAATATACATTTAATAGTTTTGTAATAAAGCGAAATAAAAAAGATAAAACTAATAAATATATTAGTTCTATCTTTTGTAGTAATGTATTTTTAATTAAGCATTGTCATCCTGTTTATTTATATCTTTTATTAGTTCTAATTGTGAAATCAAAAGTGATTCCATTTTGGCTTTGTATATATCAAATTGTTTTTTTATATCGTCTAATTCTTTTTTCTTCAAAACAATTTCGTTGTCTAGTTCTCTTGCCTTTTCTTGTGCAGCGCCTTTTGCTTCACTAACTATTTGCTCAGCCTGTTGCCTTGCAACTTTTTTTACATCTTCTGCTGTAGCTTGGGCCATCATTAATGTGTTTTGCAATGTTGATTCTATTTGTTTATAATGATCTAAGCTTTGATTTAGTTCATCTACTTTAGATCTTAGGTCATTTGCTTCTTTATAAATTTTTGTATAATCAACTGTTAAATCATCTAAGAAATCGTCAACTTCATCAACATTATAACCATTCATTACTTGTTTTGAAAATCTTTTATTTTCTATATCTAATGGTGTAATCATTCTTTTCCTCCTAGTTTATTCCATTATTTTTTAACCATGAAACAGAAAGTTTGCTTTTCATTTCTTCTCTAGCCATTTCATTAGTTATTTCATAATTTGATGGTGCAACTAAAAATATAGAATTTGAAACTTTTTGAATATATCCATCTAAAGCATATACTCCTCCACTAATAAAATCAACTATTCTTCTTGCCACATCTTTATTTACGTACTCTAAATTAACTATAACAGATTTTTTCTCTTTCAAGAAACTACATATCTCATCAGATTGTTCGAATGTAGTTGGTTGAGAGATTACCATCTTTATAGCATTTGTTTGTTGTTGTGGCATTGCTACGACTTTATCTTTTTCTCTATTGTTTCTTCTACCAAATATTTTTCTATCTTCTACTTCTTCGTTCTCTTCTTCATCATCATATTCGTTCTCATATACATCATCGTCTTCCTCTTGTTCTGCTGAATCCATCCCAAATAAATCCCACACTTTATTCATCAATGCTCCTGCCATAAAAAAACCTCCTAAATTAATCCTTTGTTTTTATTTCCTTAAGTATCTACTTTTTTTTCAATATTGTCAATATTTTTTCGAAATGTAATTAAATTTTAATATTTTTGTAATATTTTTGTAATATTTTTAATTAAGATTCTGCCTTACTAAGGTCCGGCTCTAATACAATTTCATCATAAAGTGAAATCTTTTTATATGAAGAAATTTCATCATTAGAATATCCCATTTCTTTTAGTTCTTCAGTAGTATAAGGCTCAACGATTGAATATCTATCTCCTTGTTTTGTTACATTAACTAGCAATTTGCTTAAATAACCAGCTCTATTTCTAACTACATAGTTTTTATCATCTACTTTAACTATTGCCTGATTTGGTACTTTTAGACCAGAAGCGCTCCACCATATTAAGTCAAATGAAATTTTGCGATAATTTATAAGCTCTTCTATTCCCTTTTTGACTTCTAGTATAATAAGTACATCATCATCTTCTTGTTTTACTACATTAGTTATTTCTGCTGGAATTTCTTCATTGTCTGATAAACGGATTTTTACGTTTTGCCCAACTGTAGCTTGCTTTGCCTCATTTGATGAAGAAATAGTAGCAATATAACAATAAAAGTTATTTATTATTTTTCCGCTTTCTTCACTAGTTGCCACAATTTTCCCTGTTTGTAGATTTAAACTTTCCAAATATTCTTTACTTAATGCGCTAAAATTTTCTGGAGTTAGAACGTCCTCTAATCCGTCTACTTTATAAGAAACAATTCCACTCATTGGAGCTTTTACATACTCCGCACCAGAATTTAGTTCACTTTCATAGTTTTTTCTCTCTTCTATTAGTTGATTTAAATAGGACCCTTGCGGACTCAAATCACCTGCTATTTTAGCTTTTTTAGTAACCAAATCTTCTATTTCTTTTTTATATTCGCTTAAAATAGATATATCTTTTATATTGTAAATTTCATCTAATTTTTCATCTATTTGTGTTTCTAAAGATTTTGTATCTATATTGTCTATTGTATTATCATTAGACATAGCTTCTTGTATTTTAGTATCTAAATCTGCTATTTTTTGCTTTAGTGATTCTTCATTTGCACTATAATACCTGAATATATTTTCATCTTTTGCTGCCCTTTCCCCTTCGGCCTTGATTTTTTCCATACCATTTTTATAGTTTTCTCCTTTTACTACTTGTTCATCTCTTATTACATAGCCAACATCAGTTTCTTCTTGATATAGCTCTCCCTGCTCTACCGTAAATACTTTTGTAGGCTGCTTTATTAAAAGATATATGGTGTAGCTAATGTAAACTAGTAAAGCTAAAAGAACTATGCCTATTACTATCTTTTTTTTCTTCACTATTCATCTAACTCCTCCCAAATAGCTGTAGCTCCATCCAGCCTAATGTTTTGTTTATTTTTTCTAAACCATGTCATTTGTCTTTTTGCATATCTCCTTGTTTCCATTTTAATCTTTTCAATCATGTCGTCTTTAGAGTACTCACCTTGTAAGTATTTTACCACTTCTTTATATCCTAAGCCTTGCATAGCTGTTGGAAATTCATTATATTTTTTACAAATTGATTTTACTTCATCTATTAATCCTTTTTCAATCATTAAATCTACACGTTTATTTATTCTTTCATATAAAACTTCTCTGTTCCAAACTAATTCGTAGACTTTATAATCATATTTTGGAGCGTTTTTTCTTGACTCTATTTCCTGTTGGGTTTTATTCTTTCCTGTTGCATGATATATTTCTAAGACTCTTAATATCCTTTTTTTATCATTATGGCTAATTTTTAACATTGCTTGACTATCTATCTGATTGGCCTCTTGATAAAGTTTTTCTAGTCCTTCTGCTTGTACTCTTTTTTCTAAGTATTCTCTATATTGTTCGTCAAATTTAATATCTTGATATTCAATTCCATAAATCAAACTGTCTATATATAAGCCTGTACCTCCAACCACAATTGGACGTTTTCCTTTAGCAATTATTTCATCAATTGCCTTGATAGCATCTTTTTGATAATTTGCCACACTATATCTCTGATTTGGGTAAATTATATCAATCATATAGTGCTTTATCCCCTGCATTTCTTCTTTCGTAGGTTTGGCAGTGCCAATATCCATATATTTATAAATTTGCATTGAATCTGCTGAAACAATTTCTCCATTGATATGTTTAGCCAAATCTATTGACAATGCTGTTTTGCCTGAGGCTGTTGGCCCACAAATTACAATTACTTTTTCCATATTATCAGTTCCTTGTTTATATTATCGTTGCATTGCATCATATACTTTTAAAATTCCTTCTTGTGTAGACTTCATATATCCACACTCAAATATTACAAGTAAAATTAAAATTATAAATATAATAATAAATCTTTTTGATGCTTGCTCTTTTGTTATTTCATCCTCATATATTTTTCCTAAAACTCTACCTATTTGCGGTAATATTATTACACTATTTAGTCCTGCAAATAAAAGTACTAAAATATTTCTTACAGATTTTTCTATTTCTACGGTTGCATAATTTACACCCGATTTTGAAATGTAAAACATTACTAGTGCAATCAATAACATTGCAATTACGCCAATACAAATTACTCCTATCTTTTTTTCGTTTTCTAAAAATGCCAAGCTTTGCCAAGTCCACGCTATTGCAATAGCATATAAAACTATTGTTATTATTACTACTAAAGTCATTTATTTTCCTCCATTCCATTTTATTTTCTAGCAAATTTTCGCTCAATCTCATATTTTGTCATTTTGATTACTGTTGGCCTTCCATGAGGACAAGTGAATGGATTTGGTAAGCTTAATAACTGATTCATTAGGCTATTTACTTCTAGTTCGTTTAAAGCCATATTGGCCTTTACTGCTGCTTTGCATGCAACTGTAGCAATAAACTTTTCTTCTTTTTCTTGTTTGGCAGTCCTTGCAACTGTATTGATTTCGTCAAGTGTTTCTAGGAATAAATCTTTTGTATCTAAATCAAGGCAAAATGTTGGTACTCCTGTAACTTTTAAAGTATTATCGCCAAATTCTTCTAATGTAAATCCGGCTTTTTTAAATAAATCTAAGTTGTCTTTTGCTATATCCATTTCTTTATGTGTTAATGTGATTACATCAGGCAGTAGTAGCATTTGAGAGTCTTTATTCTGTTCACTATAATAATTTTTCTTTACTTTCTCATACATAATTCTTTCATGTGCAGCATGTTGATCTAATATGTACATTTCATCATTCATCTCTAAAATTATATATGTTTTAAATACAATTCCTACAAATTTATACGTAGGCTTTTTGAATTGTTCTTCTTGGCTAAATATTGTAACAGGTGTGCCTATTTCTTCTTCTGGCTCTGGCTTATTTTCGTTTTCTTTTGTTTCTTCTTTTGGCGTATCTTCTATTGGTTTTCTGCCAAATAATTTTTCATACATTGTATCGAAATCTACTGTTTTAGTTTCACCTTCTGTAGCATTTGGTATGGTGCTTTGTGTTGAATCTTGCACCGAATTTTGCGTGTATTCTTTTGTAATTTCTTCTGTAGAATTTGGTTCAAATTCTTTTGCAGCATTTTCTAAACTGTAGCCTGTAGTCTCTTCTTTTAATTCAGCACTAGAAGGCTCTTCTGTAGCATCTTTTACGTGTACCTCAGAGCTAACTTGCTTATTCTGTAGTTTGGGCTCTGGCTCTACTACATTTGTCTTTATCTTACTTTCTATATCGTTATATTCTTCTATCTGCTTTTCATTTTGCTTTCTAAATCCAAATAATCCTCCTCCTGTAGTTTGCTTACTTTCTTTCAAATTTTTTAATCTTTCATCAAAAGTAAGTGCCCTATTATTCATTGCTTGCTGCATTTTCATTTCTTTTTCTTTTGCTGGGTCTGCTACTAGCTCACTTTTTAGTAAAGTATTTTTTATGGCATGATATACTGCTTGAAAAACTTTATTTTCTTCTTCAAATCTCACTTCCAGCTTTGCAGGGTGGACATTTACGTCAACTTTTGCAGGATTCATATTAATATTTAATACCACAAATCCAAATTTTCCTATTGGAATTAACCCTTTGTATGCTTGCTCTGTTGCAGCAGTTAATGTTTTATCTTTAATATATCTCTTATTTACGAAAAATAGTTGGTTTGACCTATTAGACCTAGCAATCTCTGGTTTTCCAATTACTCCAGAAACTTCGATGTCTTCATATTTGTAGTTAACGGGTAAAACTCCATTTGCAATGTCTTTTCCATAAATGCTATATATTACAGTTTTTATATCTCCATTGCCATTTGTTTGAATTACTGTTTTTCCCGTATTGATAAGCTTTATGGCTAACTCTGGATGAACTAAAGCAATCCTTGTTATAACATCTTCAATATATCCTGACTCTGTATAATCTTTCTTTAAGAATTTGTATCTTACTGGTGTATTAAAAAATAAGTTTCTTACTGTTATTGACGTTCCATTTTGACAGCCTACTTCTTGCTTATCCAATACATTGCCAGCCTCAACCGTAATTCTATATCCAACATCTTGGTCTTTCGTTTTTGAAGTCATTTCTACATTTGCAATTGCTGCAATGCTTGCTAAAGCTTCACCTCTAAATCCCATTGAAGTTACTGTACTTAAGTCATCTGCAGACCTAATTTTACTAGTTGCATGTCTTTCAAAAGCTATTTCCAAGTCATCTTGCGCTATGCCCTTTCCATCATCTGTAACACGTATATAAGAAATTCCTCCATTTTTTATTTCTACTATAATATTTTGTGCACCTGCATCTATTGAATTTTCTACCATTTCTTTTATTACTGAAGCAGGTCTTTCTATAACTTCGCCTGCAGCAATTTTATTTATTGTTAATTCATCTAATAAAACTATGTTACCCATTTTTTATTATCATCCTTCCTCTTCTTTTGCTGTTTTTTATTATACCATTTATTTTTGAGTTTTGTATAGTTTTTTAGAAAAAAAATAATAGTCATCTTAGGTTATCCCCAAAATGACCATTTATTTAAACATTTTTTTTGCTTCTAAATGAAACCTCTTGAAATAAGAAATCATGAACTTTATTCCAAGTAATGTCTTGATGTAAGAAATCATTTATTTCATCTTCTACTTTTTGTTGATATGGTGTTAATTCTACTTTGATTTCCCTGTTCCAATCAATTTCTTGTAACCAGAAAGCTTTAAATTTAGACCAAAATCCATATTTGGTTGGTAAATTTTTTGCTGTGTTTCTTATAGTACCTGCATCTTGTGGTACTTGTTGAAAATTATCATTGTTTCCATTATTATTATTATCATTCGGATTAAATTCTACACCACCGAATACACCAGATACTTTATTTTCTTCACCTAAATCTGCCATCTTTATTTCCTCCTTCGTGATTCGTTATCTTTATTTATTTATACTATAACTTTTAAAAATAATCAATAGATTTTTTTATTTTTTATATTAAATATTAGTTACACGTTTATTACATATTTATTACAATTTTATTCCAGAATGATGAAATGCTCTTCCGCACCAATACATTTTAGTTTTATTATTTGATTTTTTTCTCCGTGTGTTTTGCTAATAGCTAACAAATAATTCTGTGTATGACCTTGGTAATGTCCATTTTTTTCTTCTTCAAATAAAACTTCTACTTCTTTTCCAATATAGCTTTGATTATATCTTTTTTCATTTTGATCTGAAAGATTTATTAGCTTTTTACTTCTTTGTTCTTTTACTTTTTCTTCTATTTGGCCTTCCATTGTTGCTGCTTTGGTTCCGTTTCTTCTTGAATATTTAAAAACGTGCATTTTATAAAAGTTTATTTTTTCTAAAAATTTGTATGTTTTGTTGAATTCTTCATCAGTTTCTTGTGGGAACCCTACAATTATGTCTGTAGTAAGTATGACATCCTTATAATAGTTTCTTATCCTATTTACTATTTCTTCAAATTGTTCTGTTGTATACCTTCTGTTCATTCTTTGCAGTGTTGCATCACAACCACTTTGAAGTGATAAATGAAAATGATGGCAAATTTTAGGCAATTTTATTAATCTTTGCATAAATTCCTCTGTTATAAGCAGTGGCTCTATTGAACCCAGTCTTATTCTTTCTATCCCAGGGATTTTATCAATTTCTTCTAATAAATCTATTAAAGCATAATTTGTAGAGTTATTACTATTAGCTAAATTAAAGTCTTTTCCATAAGATGCTATATGAATACCTGTTATAACTACTTCTTTGTACCCTTCTTTTGCTATTTTTTGAATTTCTGAAATTATGCTTTCTGGTTTTCTACTTCTAACTCGTCCACGTGCGTAAGGTATTATGCAATATGAGCAAAATCTATCACAGCCATCTTGAATTTTTATTACTGCTCTAGTTTTTTCTGTATAAGTTACATCTCCAAAATCTATAAATTCTTTTTGGTGCATAACGTCAGTAACAATGGACGAATTTTTTTCTATTATTTCTATAATATTCTTTTTTTCATTGTTTCCTAAAACTAAATCAATATCTTGCATTTGTTCTAATTTGTCTTTTGCGACCTGTGCATAGCACCCGCACTGCTACAATTTTTGCTGATGGATTCATTTCTTTTGCTCTTCTTATTGTATGCCTTGATTTTCTATCAGACATATTTGTAACTGTACAGGTATTTATTATATAAATATCTGCTTTTTCTGTTGGCTCAACTATTTCATAGCCTTTTTCTAAAAATTCTTGCATCATCGCATTTGTTTCATATTGATTTACTTTACAACCTAAAGTTATAAATGCTACTTTTTTCATCTTCTACCTTTTCCTTCTAATGCATCTAAATTTTCTAGTGCTTTTCCTGTTCCAATTGCTACACAAGAAACTGTGTCCTGTGCTATCATTACATTTATTCCTGTCTTTTCTTGTATTAATTTGTCTAACCCATCTAGCAAGCTTCCTCCACCAGTCATATAAATTCCCTTGTCACTTATATCAGCAACTAACTCAGGTGGAGTTCTTTCTAATACAGAATGAACACTATCAACAATCATCATAGCAGGTTCGATTAAAGCCTCTAACATTTCACTAGAATGCACTGTAATTGTTGTTGGCAAACCTGTTACTAAGTCTCTACCTCTAACATCCATCTCTGTATCTTGTATTTTTGGATATACACAACCAATATTTACTTTAAGATCTTCAGCTGTTCTTTCACCAATCATAATATTGTGTTTCTTTTTAATATATTTTGCAATAGACTCATCAAATTTATCTCCTGCTACTTTTAATGATGTGCTTACAACAGAGCCACCAAGCGAAATAACTGCAATATCAGTAGTTCCTCCGCCTATATCTACTACCATATTTCCAGATGGTTTTGAAATATCAATTCCAGCCCCTATTGCAGCAGCTATTGGCTCTTCTATTAAATACACTCTTCGAGCACCAGCTTGTGAAGCTGCATCAATTACAGCTTTTTTTTCTACTTCAGTTACTCGGGAAGGAATGCAAATCATTATTCTTGGGGAAAATATAAATTTACCACAAACCTTATTTATGAAGTATTTTAACATTTTTTCAGTTACGGTGTAATCTGAAATAACCCCTTCTCTCAAAGGTCTTGTTGCAACAATGTTTCCTGGCGTTCTACCAAGCATTCTTCTTGCATCGTGTCCTACAGCTAAAACTTCACCAGTGTTATTATCAACTGCTACTACTGATGGTTCTCTTAATACTATTCCTTTTCCCTTTACATAAGCTATTACAGTCGCTGTACCTAAATCTATACCTATATCTTGTCCCAATCCAAATTTAAACATTGTTCTCTTTCCCTTCTCTTCGAGTTTTGTTACAAATATATTACAATTATATTACACTATATTTTTTTTATCAAGTCATTTGATTAATTTTTATAAATTTTTTTATGAATTTATAAAGTAAATAGGAAAAATTAAAACACCAAGTTTGAATCTTACGAAATACTTGGTGTTCTTATGGTGCAGATACCCGGAATCGAACCGGGACGGAGTATTAGTCCGCAGGATTTTAAGTCCTGTGCGTCTACCAGTTCC
>CALXJQ010000019.1 GCA_944388665.1 uncultured Clostridia bacterium | reverse complement strand
TTGGAGTGGTTGTAGCCATTCTTAGTATTAAATAAATGAGGGCGCGCTTCGCGAGAGGCTCGTTTATTTAATAGTTAGAATGGCTAAACCACGTATTGAGCCGAGGAATGTAATAAATTTAATAGAAGTATCAGCTATGTTTATAGTGATAGTAAAAAATTTGCCAAAAGGGACGTAGATTAATGGCAAAAAATTGCCAAAATGCTACGTCCCCAGTAGTACCCAGTGGCATTCAAAAAAGGTGTTTTTTTCCTCCGTCCCCAAAAACACCTAAAACATGAACTTTAAGGAACGTCCCCAAAGTTCATGTTTTTTTATTTTACAACGATGTTGTATATTTTGTTTTTTACATATATTTCTTTTACTATTGTTTTGCCTTCTAGTTTTGCGTCTACTGCTTGATGTACTTTGTTTTTTACGTTTTCTTCTTCGTCGTCTTTTTCGATTGTGATTGTTGCTTTTAGTTTTCCGTTAAATTGTATTGGCAATGTTATTTCGTTTGCTACTGTTTTGGCTTCGTCATAAGTTGGCCATTTTTCGTAAGCGATGGTGTCGCTATGGCCTAGTAGATTCCACAATTCTTCAGTTACGTGTGGAGCGATTGGGTTTAGTAGTTTTAAGAAGCCTTCTGCGTATTCTTTTGGAAATGTTTCTTCTTTGTATACGTTGTTGATGAAGATCATCATTTGAGATATTGCTGTGTTGAAGTACATGTTTTCGTAGTCGTTTGTAACTTTTTTTACTGTGTAATTGTATGGTCTTTCAAGGTTTTTGTTTGGTTCTTCTTTTATTTTTCCGCTTTCTGTGTAAAGTCTCCAAATTCTTTCTATGAATTTTTTAGATCCTTCGATGCCGTTTGGGTCCCAAGGCTTTGTGCTGTCTATTGGTCCCATGAACATTTCGTATAGTCTTAGGCTATCTGCTCCATATTCTTTTACCATGTCATCAGGATTGATTACGTTGCCTTTTGATTTGCTCATTTTTTCTCCGTTTGTTCCTAGTATCATTCCTTGATGGCGTAGTTTTGCAAATGGTTCTTTTACTGGGACGATACCTTTGTTATATAGATAGTTATTCCAAAATCTTGAATATAGTAAGTGACCTACTGCATGTTCAGGTCCGCCCATATATAGGTCAACTGGCATCCAGTGCTCCAATAGTTTTTTGTCTGCTAGTTCATTTTCGTTTTTAGGGTCGATATATCTTAAGAAATACCAGCTAGAGCCTGCTGAGCCTGGCATTGTGCTGGTTTCTCGTTTGGCTGGTTTGCCTTTGTATGTTGTGTTTACCCAGTCAGTTGCTTTTTCTAATGGAGAAGCACCTGTTTTTGATGGGGCATAGTCTTCTAGCTCTGGCAATATTAGTGGCAATTCAGAGTCTGGTAAGGCTTTCATGCCTTCATCAGTATATACGATTGGTATTGGCTCTCCCCAATAACGTTGGCGAGCAAATATCCATTCACGTATTTTGTAATTTACTTTTTTGCTACCTATTTTATTTGTTTCTAACCATTTTATCATTGTATCTATGGCATCTTTTTTATTTAGACCATTTAAAAAATCAGAGTTTATATGAACGCCATCGCCTACAAATGCCTCTTTACTGATATCTCCGCCTTCTAGTACAGGTATAATTTCTATTCCGAACTTTGTGGCAAATTCGTAGTCTCTTTGATCATGTGCAGGCACTGCCATAATGCAACCTGTTCCATAAGTTGCTAGAACATAGTCGGAAATCCAAATTGGTATTTTCTTGCCATTTACTGGGTTTATTGCATAACTTCCAGTAAATACACCTGTTTTTTCTTTGTTTAATTCTGTTCTTTCTAAGTCTGATTTAGCAGCAGCCTTTGCTTTATATTCTTCTACAGCTTCCTTTTGATTTTTTGTTGTAATACGATTTACAAGTTCTAGCTCTGGAGCTAAAACGCAGTATGTAGCACCAAATAATGTGTCAGGCCTTGTAGTAAATACTGTAAATTCTATATTGTCATTATCTGCGACTTTGAATGTTACTTCTGCACCCTCACTACGTCCTATCCAATTTCTTTGAATCTCTTTTGTAGATTCTGGCCAGTCTAAGTCATCTAAGCCTTTTAGTAATGTGTCTGCATATTTAGGAATATCCATAACCCACTGCTTCATATTTTTACGAACAACAGGGAAGCCGCCTCTTTCACTTTTGCCATCTATTACTTCATCATTAGATAGCACACATCCTAGCCCTTCGCACCAGTTTACAGGCATTTCTACAACTTTTGCTAAGCCATCTTCATATAATTGTTTGAATATCCATTGTGTCCACTTATAATAATGTGGGTCACAAGTTGATATTTCTTTATCCCAGTCAAAAGAAAGGCCCAACATTTTTAGTTGTTTTTTAAATGTTTCGATATTTTTTTCTGTGAATTTTGCAGGGTGATTTCCCGTTTTTATTGCATATTGTTCAGCTGGAAGTCCAAAAGCGTCCCATCCCATTGGATGCAAAACATTGTAGCCTTGCATTCTTTTCATTCTTGCAATTATATCTGTAGCTGTATATCCCTCTGGGTGCCCTACATGTAGCCCTTGTCCAGATGGATATGGAAACATATCTAGCACATAGTATTTAGGCTTTGAAAAGTCCCACACATCAGTGTAAAATGTTTTATTTTTTTCCCAATAATCTTGCCATTTTTTCTCTATTTTATTAAAATTGTAACTCATTCATTTTGCTCCTTTCGATTTTTATGTATTATATAACAAAAATGGCGTATATTCAAGATTTAATATTGAATTAAATTACTAGAAATGATACAATTAGTTACAATATTTAGAAAGAAGGAACTTTAATGGGCAAAAATTTGTTGATAACAGAAAAGCCTTCAGTTGCAATGGAATTTGCCAAAGCATTAAAAATAACTACAAATAGAAAAAACGGTTTTTTGGAGTCAGCAGACTGGATTATTACCTGGTGCGTTGGGCACTTGGTTACGATGAGCTATCCTGACAAATATGATGAAAAGTTGAAATTTTGGAGGCTCGATACTCTTCCATTTATCCCTGATAATTGGAAATATGAGATAATACCAGCTGTTGCAAATCAATTTAATATTATTAAGGATTTATTGCATAGAGATGATATTGATGTAATTTATAATGCTGGAGACTCTGGGCGTGAAGGAGAATATATTCAGCGCTTAGTTTTTATGATGGCTAAGCCAAACCCTAAGGCTAAGATGAAAAGAGTGTGGATAGATTCTCAAACTGAAGAAGAAATTTTAAGAGGCATTCGAGAAGCAAAGGATATGTCTGAATATGATAGCTTATCAGACAGCGCATATTTACGTGCAAAGGAAGATTATTTAATTGGAATAAATTTTTCTAGGCTGCTTACTATAATTTATGGCAGGAAATTGGCTAAAAGCATCAATGAGGATAAGGCATCTATTTCTGTAGGTAGAGTTATGACTTGTGTACTTGGTATGGTAGTTTCTAGGGAACGTGAAATCAGAAATTTTGTTAAGACTAAGTATTACAAAGTTGTTGGTTTATTTGGCGATGATGATGCTTTTTTTAAAGCCGATTGGAAGGTTAATGATAAGTCTAGTGTTTTTGAATCACCTAAATTGTACAATGATACTGGCTTTAAAAAAGAGTCTGACGCAAAGGATTTTATCAAGAGTTTAGCAAATAAAAAAGCTATAATTTCTGAGTTAAAGAAGTCAAAGCAAAAAGAAAATGCTCCACTTCTTTTCAACTTAGCAGAAATTCAAAATGAGTGTACAAAGAGGTTTAAGATAAAGCCTGATGCGACTTTGGAGATTATTCAAAATTTGTATGAGAAAAAGCTTGTTACATACCCAAGAACTGATGCAAGAGTTCTATCTACTGCTGTTGCAAAGGAAATTACAAAAAATCTAAATGGTATTGCACGAGGCTTTAAAGATGAGGAAATTCAGCTTTATATCAAAAAAATGGTTGATGAAAAATATTCAACTAATTTGATAAAAACTAAATACGTAAACGATAGCAAAATAACAGACCACTATGCCATCATTCCTACAGGGCAAGGATATGAGAATTATAATTCTTTGCCTGATTTGCACAAGCAAGTATATAAAGTAATTGTAAAGAGATTTTTGGCAATCTTTTATCCACCTGCTGAATATAGTAAAATCCAAGTAACTGTTAGTATTGATAATGAAATTTTTAATGCAACTTGCAAAGTTTGCACTAAACAAGGCTTTTTAGAAATATTAAAGCCTGCTGATAAGGCTAAAAAATCTAAAGATGCTCCTGAAAGTGGCCCTTCAGATACCTCTTCTGATGAGTCTAATAATAACTTGGAATTATTGAAGAAACTAAAAAAAGGTCAAGAGATTGGAGTTGTTAACTTTGAAATAAAAGATGCTGAAACTTCGCCTCCTAGCCGATATAACTCAGGCTCTATAATTTTGGCAATGGAAAATGCCGGCAAACTTATTGAAGATGAAGAATTAAGAGAACAAATCAAAGGTGCCGGAATTGGCACAAGTGCTACAAGGGCAGAAATTATTAAGAAACTTGAAAAGATAAAGTATATTGAAATAAACCCTAAAACTCAAATTATTACTCCAACTCTTAAAGGCGAAAAAATATATGATGTTGTTTTATATTCAATGCCAGATATGCTTAACCCTAAGCTTACTGCGAGCTGGGAAAAAGGCCTTGATATGGTGGCAAAAAAAGAAATTAATCCAGATGTTTTTATGGATAAGCTAAAAAAATATATTAACTCAAAGTTTAATAAGTTAGTTATTAAGATGTAGCATAATAAAAAAGTTACGATTTACAGACAATTAGATTTAATCTCTTACAAAATATTATAATATATAATTTTTTGTACCTTGTTGTCGCAACCCATATCTAAATAAGAAATCGCAGGGTTGCTCCAATCGCACTCGCTTTCGCTCGTTTGGTCGCTACGCGGTACTTCAAAATTATATATCATAATATTTTATTATTTATTAATATATGTCTGTGAATCGTAACTTTTATTTTTGCCAATTAAATATTCTATCAACTATTTTTTGAAACCAATTTTCGTTGCTATTATCATCTTTGACTACTACAGGTTCTGAAGCAGGCTCTACATAGTCTTTTTTAGGCAATGTTACATATACCGTTTGTTTATTCGTTAATTTTTGCATTCCTAATTTTTCTTTAGCAACTTTTTCTATATTATTCCAGTTCAAGGCATTTTCAATGCTAACTTTTAACTGTTCATTTTCCTTTTGCAAAGAAGAAAGCTCTTTTTTTAAAGTTTGCACCTGGCTGAATTCTTCGTTTATTTGTGAGTTTCTATAACTTATTGTCAAAAGCACAACAAAAATCCCCAAAACTACCAATACAATTTTTCTTTCTTTTCGTTTTTGTTCTTTCGAAACTTCTACTTTTTGCCTTGGTAAGTCTTCTACCACACGTATTTTTTTACTTTTTTTATTTCGTTTTTTTGGGGCTTCTGGTTCTAATTTCCTAGGGCTGGTCTCGTATTGATAACCACTAGCTCTTGGCATAAGTTATTCACCTCTTTTCTCAAAAATTCTAAGTTTTGCACTTTTACTTCTACTATTTTCTTTTTGCTCCTCTTCTGATGCAACAATTGGGTGCCTCGTAATTATTTTACCTAAAGACTTTGCTCCACACACACAATATGGCAAATCTGGAGGGCAAGTGCAATTTCCTTTTGCAGCCTCTACATAAGCTTTTTTTACAGCTCTATCTTCCAAAGAATGAAATGTAATAATGCACAATCTTCCACCTGTAGTTAAGCAATCTATGCAATTTTTTACAGTATCATACAATGGTTTTATTTCATTATTTACTTCTATTCTAATTGCTTGAAAAGTTCGCTTTGCTGGATGCCCATTGTTTTGCTTAGATTTAGGAATTGATTTTTCTATAATCTCTACTAGTTGTTTGGTTGTTTTTATTGGTTCCTTTTTTCTCTCTATAGCTATATTTCTAGCTATCTGCCTTGAAAATCTCTCTTCACCATACTCATAAATAATATTAGCCAACTCAGCTTCTGGATATTTATTTACAACATCCTCAGCCGTCAACTTTTGCGACCTATCCATTCTCATGTCCAAGTTGCTCTCTCCCATATAGCTAAAACCTCTGTTCCTTTCATCTAGCTGATATGAAGAAACGCCCAAATCTAGCAAGATACCATCTACCTTATCTATATTTAACTGACCTAAAATATTTTTAATATCATCGTGATTACCATGAATAAAACGTACATTTTGAAAATCTTTTAAATTCTCCTTTGCTGCTTTTAGTGCTTTCTCATCTCTGTCTATCCCTATTAGCATCCCATTTGGTGATAGCTTTTTAAGAATCTCTTTGCTATGCCCAGCACCGCCAAGAGTCCCATCAACATAAATGCCATCAGGCTTTACATTTAAACCTTCAATGCATTCTTTTAATAATACTGGTTTATGTTCAAATTTCAATAAGTTCACACCTCGGTTTGTTATATTAATGCTCTATACTTTAACAGCTGGTAAAAAATTACCAGCTGCCTTTTCTTCTATGTACTTTTTTCTTTTGGTAGTTTAACTTCTTTGCTATCTTTTGCAAGCAATATCATTTGTTAACTTAACAAAACTTTTGTACACTATAAATCTTAACAAATTTATCTTTTGTACATTTATCATTAGTCTGTTAAAGCTTTCTAATTTATCTTTTGTATCTTAAACTTTTATCTTTTGTATATTCATCTTTTGTAACTTACCAATTCATCTTTTGTAAATTTATATAAACTTTTGCAAGTTATATAGCAAATTTATTTTATTAATCTGTGGAGCATTTCCCACTATATTCCTAACATTGTCATATTTTCAGCAATCTCATCTGCAGAAATATTTTCATCGCATTTTGTCCAAGTTTCCTTATCCCATATTTCTAGCCTTGTCCCAACACCTATAATAACAGCCTCTTTATCCAAATTTGCTGCTGCCCTCAAATTTGCTGGTAACAAAAACCTTCCCTGTTTGTCAATCTCACATTCTGTTGCACCTGATAAGAAAAACCTTACAAAATTTCTGGCATTTCTATCTGAAAGTGGTAAAGACTTCAACTTGCCTTCAAAATTCAACCATTCAGTTTGAGAAAACGCAAACAAACAACCATCAAGTCCTTTTGTTACAATGAACTTGTCTCCCATATCTTGTCTTAACTTTGCTGGCATAATCAATCTGCCCTTTGCGTCCAAAGAATGCTCATATTCGCCTATTAGCAAGTGTTCTCACCCCTTTTCACTTTCTACCACTTTGTACCACTTTTCTCCACTTGCTTTTGATTTTAATATATAATTTCATATTTTGCAAGCCTTTTTGCAAAATTTTTTTAAATTTTTTTTGAACTTTGAGGGCGTTTCTTAAAGTTCATGCTCGCTTATCCTTGTATTTCAAGCTTTTGAGCCATTTGATTGGGTTGAACTTTGGGGACGTTCTTTAAAGTTCATTTTTTGCTATTTGTAGTAAATTTTTTTGACATATTTTAAATTTTATATTTAATAAAGCATTCATAGCTGATATTTCTATTAAATTTATTCCATTTCTCGGCTCAATACGTGGTTTAGCCATTCTAAATATTAAACAAACGAGCCTCTCGCGAAGCGCGCCCTCATTTATTTAATATCAAGAATGGCTACAACCACTCCAATCGCATTCGTCATTGCATAAATTTAATAGAAATATCTGCTATGTCTTTTATTTTTAGAACTAAAAAATAAAATGTGCCAAAATGCTGCGTCCCTCGTGGCACAAAATTGAGATGTTTTTTTCCTCCGTCCCCAAAAAAATAGTTCCACCAAAAGAAATGTCTTTGCCAAGGTAATTTTTTTTAGTTGCTAAAAGTTTAAAACCTTTTTTGGTTTTGAATATTACAAAAATAATTTATTTACTACTGTTGATATAACTAATTTTGGAGTTATTTTAATATCTGAAGAAAAATATTCATATAATATTTTTTCTTTTTGATATTTATAAACATAGTTTGTAGATTTTATAATATTAGTTTTTATATTTGTTACTGTCTTACCATTTATATCTGCAACGTACTTATACACATTATGTTCTAAATTATCTACTAATTCTATTTGTTTTCTTTTACATATATATAAGATTGATTCTAACAAGTACATTGTCCCTTTAAGTTTCAAATTATAACCTATTAATAATAATTGATTCATTATTTTTTTTCTTTAAGTCACTTTCAATCAATACTTTTTTATTTATTTGAGATAAACATGTGTCTATCTCAATGTCTTCAATATTATCTTTTTTAATGTAAAAAATAGGAATATTTATAATACTTATTATGCTATTTTTTATTTCAAAATTTTTGTTACAGAGAATGCCATCTATTTGATTTTGTGAAATTATTTTTAATAATTCTGCATTAGTAGTAGCAACATAAGATTTATAGTTTTCTTTACTATTAATTTTATTAATAAGGTATATAATATTTTGCATATTTTTATCTGCAATAATAATATTAATATCTTCCATTTTTATCCAATAATTCATAATATAATTCTATTTCCTCCGTTGCATTGTTGTTAATTTCTAATTTTGTGTAATCTTGATACTTCTCTGTATTTAAAATTGAATTATCTACATCTTCATCTGTCGTGGCACTTTCCTCAAATGTATATATTTCTTCAGTATAATATTTTGATTTTTCTTCTGATACTGTTCTTACAGTAGTTAATGTAGCTTTATCTATCCATATATCCTTATAAGAATCTTCGTTGCCATTTCTTATTACGTAACAATCTTTACCTTCAAAACTATCATTTCTCATAGATAACCCTAATATATAAAGCCTTGGATATAATTTTTTATAATTCAAAATGTCATAAAAAATATTTATAGGAGCTCCTTTTTTTATTTCAACGAAGTTTTGAGTGTAATATTCTATTTGTTTTAAATCATCATAAACACATATTTTGTTATAACCATCGTCTTCTAAGTATGTAGTACTGTTATCACCATATTCAATTTTATATTTTCCGTCTTTATAATAGTACGTAAATGTTACATCAAAAGAATTATTAGAATCTGAAAAGCTTTTATTTATAGTTCTTTTAGTCAATTTATAATTGTCCAAATTTCTCATATATTCAATCTTGCTATAAGCTTTATTAATCACATTGCTTATAGTACAATATTTAATAGTTAAAAGGCTTATTATTACAATGCTAAATATCAAAACAAGAATTAAAATACTTTTTAAGACATTTATATGATTTTTTACTTTTTTTAAATAGTCAATTTCAATTTTGTCCTTATTTTTTTCTATAGTACTATCATTAAAAATATTTGAATTAATAGCTTTATAGTATTTTTGACATTCATCACAGTTTTGTAAATGTTTTTCTACAAAATTTTTACTATTTGAGCTTAATAAATTTTCTGCATAACCTACAGCCAAATCTTTAACTATATCACAGTCTTTTTTATTCATTTTCAAAATCCTCCTTTAATTTAACTTTTGCTCTGTAAAAAATAATCCTTGCCCATTCTTCTGTTTTACCCATTATGATTCCGATTTCCTTGAAGCTCAATTCTGCTCGTATTCTTAAATAAATAACTTCTTTAGATTCTTCATCTAGCTTGTGTATTCTTCTATACAAATTTATGAGTTCCTCTCTTGTTTCATAATGCTCTTCCAAGGAATTTTCAGTTAATAAGCTTTCATCAATTTCATCTATGTTAATTTCTTTTAGTTTCTTTGTTTTCTTATAATAATCAATCCATACATTTTTTGCAATTTTGCAAAGCCAATTTTTAACATTAGATTCATTTCTAAACTTTTTAATGTTTTTTACAGCTTTATAAAAAGTTTCTTGTGTCAATTCATTTGCTATTTCGACATTATTAGTAAGGGATAATAAATAACTATATACAATTTTAGAATACGCTTTATAAATCTCTTCCATTTTTTCTCCTTTCTGTAAATATAGACTCTCAGAAAACACATTTCGTTACAAATAATTAGAATTTTTTTACTTTTTTGTTATCTTTTTGAATAATTTGCTTATATTCGTGTTATAGATATTAATGTAATTTATTTCATAAGTTACTTGATTAAAAAGAAAGGTATTGCTTTCTTTTTAATAGGGAATAGTTGTGAGTGAGCTGGTAAGAAAGTGAGGAACATCATGGTAAAAAAAAGGTTTATAGGCATTTTTATGTCAGCAATTATACTATTCACTCTGAGTGCCACAACGGCTTTTGCAGCTGAACCATCTACCGAAGCAGTAGCTTATAACATGGAAATCACGTCCAACGGAATTGTGTCAATTACCGACGAAAATGGTAACGCTGCTCCTGCTAGCGTATATAGTACGATATCTGGCTATGAGCAGAAAACATTAACAGGTGACCCTGCTGGCGTTATTGTTTATGTAAGTGCTTCTGGCATAGGTGGTATGGGAGTAACAATCGAAACTTCATCTAGCTGGAACGGCTATATGAGCCTTGACATTCTAGGTTCAGATGGCAGTACACCAGCTTCTGGAATTTCTGTCTACTCAAACACTACAAAGTACCTAAATAATCTAATGCATTATAGTCCTGCATATTTTCTTTTTTCGTTTAGAGGAATTCCATCAGGTCAAAGTGTATTTGCAAAAATTTGGGTATATGGCTAAAAAGTATTTATAAGATTTGACTAACTAGTTTTTCTCACTTACAACTGTTCAAAAAGGTGTCCTATTTAAGGACACCTTTTTCCTATTTTACAAACGTGCCGAAGAAGTAGACCATCAGTGGCATTACCCTTGCCAAAAGCATACAGAAAGCATGTTTTTCTTAAAATTAATATTCATTTTTTGTATACTCATTTTTATTAACACCTAAAATATCTTCATCAGATGTTTGGTCAATTTTGAATTCAAAAATACTTCTATGCTCTGTTTGTGTTTCTTTATCAATACTTACTGTTTTGATTGGCAAGCCAGTATCCTTATTTATCCATATTGTGTGATCTTCATATTTAACAATATAACTACCATTTTGAGTGCTTATTTTCAGTTTAGGAGAAATTGCTAATAAGACTTTTTGACTAGTATCATTATTGCAATATACAACAGAAGGGTTTAGCATACTAATATCCTGTCCTCTAGTATCAGGTATCTTTGAAACATCTAAATCAGATATTTCTTTAGTATTTTCATTAGTAATATAACTTTCTCCTGTATTAAAATTTGTAAATAATATTGATTTTGTATTGTCTGATGTAAATATCTTTTTTAGAATTCCATCTTTATAATACACTTCCGTATTTCTTTGTTCAGTAATATTCTCCTTATCCATTGTCATATCTAGTATTGTAAAGCTATAATTAGATAATACTTTATAATTAGTAAACTCTTCATTAATTTTGCTTATAGCATTATACTTAATGATGCAAAGAATTCCATAAATAATAATGATTACAATAAGTAAAATTCCGATTATAATAAAAACATTTTTTAATTTTGGCTTATGGTCCTGAATTTTATTTTCCAATAAATTATCTAAACTTTTTCCATATAGTTTGCTTAACTGCATCATATTATTGGTATCAGGAACGCTTTCACCAAGTTCCCATTTTGATATTGCTTGTCGCGAAATGTTTAGCTTATTAGCTAATTCTTCTTGAGACCAACCTTTTTCTTTCCTTAAACTTATTAATTTTTCGTTCATTTTCATTAGTACCACCTCCATTTTTAATTATTATATATTTTTTAGTTATGCAGTTCAAGCAATCTATATTGTCAATTTGTCAACTTTAGTTGCATTTTTCGAAATTGCCAAAAATGCCCGTCCCTCATGGCAAAAAAAATTAGATGTTTTTTTCCTCCGTCCCCAAAAACACCCAAAAAATGAACTTTAAGGAACGTCCCCAAAGTTCATTTTTATTATTCTTCTACTTTTTCAAACATTTCTTTTCCCACTCCGCATAGAGGGCAAGTCCAATCGTCTGGTAAATCTTCGAATTTTTTTCCTTCTTTTTCTTCGTCATATATATATCCGCATACTGTGCATCTGTATTTCATTTTTTTCACCTCCTAGCCTTTAATAATATTATTCGCAAATTCTTTTAAGTTATTTATGTCTTCTGGTTTTACTGTTGATTTTATTGTTATTGCTGGGCATATTATATCAATGTCTTTCATTTGTTGCAATACTTCTTTTATATTTTTTGTTGCACTTGGTGCCCATGAGCCGTTTTCGATTATTCCGACTTTTCTATTTTGGAAGTTTCTTTCTTTTAGTTTTTGCAAGAATTGTGCCATTGGAGTGAATACTCCTGCATTGTAGCTTGATGCTGCGAAGATTATTTTGCTGTATTTGAATGCTTCTGCCACTGCTTCTGCCATGTCTTGCCTTGTTAAGTCAAATAGTTTGACTTCTTTTGCGCCGTCTTTTTCTAGCATGTCTTTTAGTTTTTCACAAGCTGAGAATGTGTTTCCATAGATTGATGCACAAGCGATGAAGATTCCATCTTTTTCTGGCTTATAGCTACTCCAAGTGTCATAAGTTTTTAGGTAATATCCTAAGTTTTCTTTTAAGATTGGCCCATGTAGTGGGCATATTGTTTTGATGTCTAATGTTGATGCTTTTTTCAAAACTGCTTGTACTTGTGGGCCATATTTTCCTACTATGCCAAAATAGTATCTGCGCGCTTCTGGTAGCCATTCTTCTTCTGACTCTATTGTGCCAAATTTTCCAAAGGCATCAGCTGAGAATAATATTTTTTCTTTTTGTTCGTAAGTCATCATTACTTCAGGCCAATGCACCATTGGCGCCATAATAAATTGCAATGTATGCTCTCCTATATTAATTGTATCCCCTTCTTTTACAAGGATTTTTCTTTCTCCTAGATTTGAGATATCAAAAAAATTAGGTAGCATATTGAATGTAAGCGTATTGCCTATTATTTTCATTTCAGGATATTTTTCTAGTAGCAATCCAATATTATATGCATGGTCTGGCTCTAAATGAGATACAACTAAATAGTCTGGTTTTTCTCCGTCTAATTCTCTTTCTAGCTTCTCTAGCCACACATTTGTAACTCTTCTATCGATTGTATCTAATATTACATTCTTCTTATCTTTTATTAAGTATGAATTATATGACATTCCATTTTTCAAAACATATTGAGATTCGAACAAGTTTAGCTCTCTATCATCAGCGCCCAAATATTTTATTGAATCTGATATTTCGGTATCTACCATTTTGCCTCATTCCTTTCTTCTTTTTATTCTTGTTTATTATACCAAAACTTACTTATAAATCAAGTCTATTATTAATAAAATTTCCTTGACATTGTTTTTATTTATGTATATACTAAACATGTAAATTTTTATTAAAGGAGGCTGTCAAAAAATGAGTGACTTATTAGAAATAAGATGGCATGGTAGAGGCGGACAAGGTGCCAAAACTGCATCATTATTATTAGCTGATGCTGCATTCAACACAGGCAAATATATTCAAGGTTTTCCAGAATATGGTCCTGAAAGAATGGGTGCTCCTATAACAGCTTATAACCGTATCAGCTCTACACCAATTAGATTACATAGTAATATTTATTACCCAGATTATGTTGTAGTTGTTGATGATACTTTATTAGATAGTGTTGACGTTACAGCAGGATTAAAGGAATCTGGAGCAATTGTAATAAACACAACAAAATCAGGAGATGAATTAAGAAAACACTTAAAAGGATATAAAGGTGGCGTATATACAATTGATGCAAGAAGAATATCTGAAGAAGCTTTAGGAAGGTATTTTCCAAATGTTCCTATGCTTGCAGCTATTGTAAAAGTAACTGGACTTATGCCTGAAGATGACTTTGTAAAAGATATGGAGGGATCTTTCAAGCATAAATTTGCTAAAAAGCCTGAAGTAATTGATGGAAATATGCAAGCTTTAAAACAGGCATTAAAGGAGGTAAAAAAAGTATGACAGAGATAAATAATGAAACACCAATGGAGAAATTAACTCCAGGTGGAGATATTTATACAGCTGGAAATGCAAGAGAGTTTAAAACTGGTGATTGGAGAAGTATGAAGCCTATTTATATCGAAGAAAAATGTAAGCAATGTGGATTATGCTTCCCTGTTTGCCCAGAAGATGCTATTCCAGTTGGAAAAGATTTGAAAAGAAAAGATTTTAATTATGATTATTGCAAAGGATGTGGCATTTGTGCTAAAGTATGTCCTTTTGCAGCAATTGAAATGAAGGAGGAGGAAGTTTAGTATGGGAATTAGAGAAAGATTAAGTGGTAATGAAGCTGCTGCTACAGCAATGAAACAGATTAATCCAGATGTAGTTGCTGCTTTCCCTATTACGCCATCAACAGAAATACCTCAATATTTTTCAACTTTTGTTGATAATGGCGTAGTTGATACAGAATTTATTGCTGTAGAAGGCGAACATAGTGCAATGTCTGCCTGCATTGGCGCAGAAGCTGCTGGCGCTAGGGCTATGACTGCCACTTCAGCAAATGGTTTATCATTTATGTGGGAAATGATTTATATTGCTTCAAGCTTAAGATTACCTATAGTTATGTCTTTAGTTAATAGGGCTGTATCTGGACCTTTAAATATTCACTGCGACCATTCAGATGCAATGGGTGTTCGTGATAGCGGATGGATTATGCTATTTTCAGAGACTAACCAAGAGGCTTATGATAATTTACTTATGGCACATAGAATTGCTGAAAATAAAAATGTAATGTTGCCTTTGATGGTTTGCCAAGATGGATTTATTACATCTCATGCTATTGAAAATATAATTTTAGAGAAAGATGATGAAGTAAAGAAATTTGTTGGCACTTATAATCCTGAACATTATTTATTAAATCCTGATGAGCCAATTGCCGTTGGTCCATTAGATTTACAAGGATTTTTATTTGAACATAAAGCTCAACAAAATGAAGCTATGAAAGCAGCAAAACAAGTAATACTTGATGTGGCTGCAGATTTTGAAAAATGGACTGGAAGAAAATACGGTTTATTTGAAAAATATAAGCTAGATGATGCAGAGATTGCTATAGTTTGTATGAACTCTACTGCTGGTACAACAAAATTTGTTGTTGACCAACTAAGAGAAAAGGGCATCAAAGCTGGCTTGCTAAAAATTCGTGTATTTAGACCATTTCCAACTGAAGAGATTGCTCAAGCTTTGTCTCATTTAAAAGCTGTAGCTGTGCTTGATAAAGCTGATTCTCTAAATGCTGCTGGAGGTGCTTTATATGAAGACGTTGCATCAGCAATGTACCAAAGCGGAGCACAAGTTCCTCTTGTTAATTATGTTTATGGAATTGGTGGTAGAGATACAAGAGCAGATGAAATTGAAAGTGTATATAATGATTTATTAGATATTAAATATGCAGGAAAAGTTGATGATCCTTATCGTTATTTAGGATTAAGAAGGGAAGGTGACAAATAATGCCTTATAATTTAAAAGAAATAGTTGCAAATAAACCTTCTAGGTTTACTTCTGGACATAGAATGTGTGCTGGTTGTGGAGCTCCTCCTGTTGTTAGAATGGTAATGAGAGCTTTAAAACCAGAAGATCATGCTGTTGTGGCTAATGCTACTGGTTGTATGGAGGTTGCTTCTTTCATATATCCTTATACTGCTTGGACAGACTCTTATATTCATACAGCATTTGAGGCTGCTGCAAGTACATTATCTGGAGTAGAAGCTGCTTATAATGTTTTAAAAAATAAAGGAAAGTTTGCTAATCAAAAAGGTGAAACTAAATTCATCGCTTTTGGTGGAGATGGTGGTACTTATGACATAGGTTTACAAAGTTTATCTGGAGCTATGGAACGTGGACATGATATGGTATATGTATGTTATGATAATGGCGCATATATGAACACAGGTATTCAACGTTCTTCTGCTACACCAATGTTTGCAGATACTACAACATCTCCAGCTGGAACAGTTATTCAAGGAAAGCAACAACCTCGTAAGGACTTAGCTAAAATTATGGTTGGACACCATATTCCTTACGTTGCTCAAAGCATTGCAACAACAAACTTTAAAGATTTATATGAAAAAGCTGAAAAGGCTATTTATACAAAAGGACCTGCTTTTTTAAATGTAATGGCTCCATGCCCTAGAGGATGGGGATACCCAACAGATATGTTGATGGAGATAAATAAATTAGCTATAGATACTTGCTATTGGCCTTTATATGAAGTTGAAAATGGAAAATATACAATAACATATAAGCCAGCTAAGAAATTGCCTGTTGAAGAATTTTTAAAGCCTCAAAAGAGATTTAAACATTTATTTAAACCAGGTAATGAATGGATGATTAAGGAAATTCAAGATTTAGTTGATAGCAGATGGCAAGAATTATTAGATTTAGAAGAAATGACAAATAAATAAAAAAAAGGCTTTAGGGAATTATATAAACCCTAAAGTCTTTATATTTATAGAAATTTTTCTATAGCATTTGTCCTATCAGTAAAAATTAATCGTTACTTTCTTCTGGTGCTCCAACTGGGCAAACGCTCGCACAAGTACCGCAAGATATGCAAGCTGATGGATCTATTTGATATCTTTCTTCTCCTTGTGTTATGCAACCTACTGGACATTCAGCAGCACATGCTCCACAAGAAATACATTTATCTGTAATCTTATATGCCATTTTTATCACCTCCTATAAATACCAAAACATGTATGTTTTATATACTATCTTGAGAATTTTGATTTTCTAATTTTTCTATTTTTTCTAGCTTTTCTAATTCCTCTAGTTCCTTTTTATTTTCTAATTCTTCTTCATTTACAACTTCTTTATCATTTTCTACATCTTTTATTACTTTAACATCGCTTGCATTATATTTTTTATATACATAGCCATCGCCTTCAGGGGCCTTCATTTTTACTCGTATTATGCCTTTTAAAGTTTCTATTGAGTCTACTTCTCCTTCTCCCTCTTCAGTCTGTACTATTGCTCCAAGTTTAGGTAGATGTTTTAGCTTTTCCTCATAAGCCTCGCTTTCATATTTTAAGCAACACATTAATCTGCCACAATTTCCAGAAATTTTAGATGGATTTAAAGAAATATTTTGCTCTTTTGCCATTTTTATTGATACAGTTTCGAAATTACTTAAAAATGTGCAACAGCAAAGCTCTCTTCCACAAACTCCGTTTCCACCTGTTCTTTTTACTTCATCTCTAACGCCTATTTGCCTTAATTCTATTCTAGTCTTATAAATTGCAGCCAAGTCTCTTACTAATTCTCTGAAATCAATTCTGCCATCTGCTGTAAAGTAAAATAAAATTTTACTATTGTCAAATTTAACTTCTACATCTATTAAATTCATTTCTAGTTTGTGTTCTTTAATCTTTTTTTGACAAACCTTAAATGCTTCTTTTTCCTTTTTTAGGCATTCCTCATGATGCTTGTGATCCTTGTAATTAGCAATTCTAACAACTTTTTTTAATGGTTCTATAATTTTCTCGTCTGCAACTAATCTATTAGGTATTATTACTTCTCCATATTCTTCTCCTTGTGATGTTTCAACTATTACTTTCATGCCTTTTTTTATCTTTAAACCTTTTGGATTAAAGAAATAAATTTTTCCTAGCTTTTTAAATCGAACTCCTATTATGTTTTTCAATTTACTTCCTCCCAAATTTTGAATAACATATTATCTATACTCATATCATAATTTGCATTTTGTTTCAACCTTTTTTTTGTGTTTTCCACAATATCTATGCAATTTGCATAGATAGGTTGCTTTTTAGCCTTTTTTAGCAATATGATATTTATATAGTCTAATATATCGAAAATTTCATCTTTTCCTTTATATATTGGATCAGCTAAATTTACAATATCTATTATATCCCTTTTGTCAATATTTTCTATTACATCTTGTATTGATTTATATTCCTCCTGTTTATCTTTTAGCGATATAGCTCGTCCTATGCTGCCTTCAAACATATCTAACGTATTTTCATTTATGTTTTCCATATTATAGTGTGTTCTTAAAAATTCTTTTATTTGTTCATTATTCAATGGTCTAAAATTTACAATCATGCATCTTGACCTTATTGTAGGTAAGAATAAACTTTCATTTGAGCCTATTAAAATTATCGTTGCAAATTGTGGTGGCTCTTCTAAAGTTTTTAACAAACAGTTTTGTGCTTCAGTTGTCATGCAATCTGCATCATCAATTATATATACTTTGTTATTTGAAATTATTGGTTTTTCTTGAATCTTTTTTTGTAAATAACGAATTTGATCTATTTTTATAGTGCTTTCCTGTGGCTCTATACACATAAAGTCAGGATTATTATTTGAGTCAAATTCAACACAAGATTTGCAGCTATTGCAATATTTATTTTCGCCATTACATAGTAGCATTTTTGCGAACTCTTTAGCTATCATTTTTTTGCCAATTCCACTGATTCCAACAAATAAATAACTATGTGTAGCCATATTGTTTTCTACAGATTCACTTAACATTTTTTTTACTTCATCATTGCCTATTATATTTTCGAACATATTTTTCTCCACTATTCTACTGGTCCCCATTTATTTAATGGCCAGATTCTAATTGCTACAGTACTCTCTATTTTTTCTAATGGTATACAGCCAAATGCCCTACAGTCTGTGCTGTCTGGCCTATTATCTCCCATTGCAAATACGCAGTTTTCTGGGACAACAAAATCACTAAGCCAATTGCTACGCACATCTGTTACAATCCCTGGCTGTAAGTATGGTTCATCTAATTGTTCTCCATTTATATATACTTTTCCATCTTTTATCTCTACATGCTCTCCTGGCAATGCAATTACTCTTTTAATATAACTTCTCTTTCCTATTTCAAGGAAATTATGTATAAACCATTGAAATCCTGTTCTTTTTTCATATTGTGCAACTGGGTTGTTTTTATCTAATTCGTTTTCAGCATAATCTATTTTTGCTGGTTCTTCAAAAGTTATTATTTGACCCCTTCCAGGTAATTTTTTTATTGTCCTTCCCCATCTATTTAGCCAAAGCCTATCATTTTCAACTAATGTTGGTTTCATTGATACTTGCTTTACAACTGTTGGTGTACCTATAAAATATCTAAATAACATTGCTAATACTAATGCTATTATAATACAATATACCCATTCTAGTGCGTCTTTTACTTTTGGATTCAATTCTATCGTTCTCCTTTCTTATCTTTAATATTATACATTAAAGATCTTTATTTATCAACTGTTTTTTTGTTGGAATTCTTACTACTACTTCAGTGCCTTGTCCTACTACGCTTTTTATATCTATACTGCCACCATTTTTGTCTAAAATTTCTTTTGCTATTGAAAGGCCTAGTCCTGTTCCTCCCATTTCTCTTGTACGTGCTTTATCTACTCGATAAAATCTTTCGAAGATTCTTCCTAAATCTTCTTCTGGTATTCCCACACCATTATCAAATATTTTTATGTATGCATCATTATATACAAACCCTACATATATCTTAATTTCTCCCCCATCTTTTGTATATTTAATACTATTTGTTAAAATATTTAAAATAACACGTTCTATATCGTCTTTATCTGCATATACTGGTGGTACATCTGCTGTTACAAAGCAGCTGACTTTATGATGCTTCTTTTTAATTTCAATTGCCAATTTATCTTGACAATCTTTTACTAATTCGCCTAAATCAAAATATTCTTTTCTAGTTTTCTTTTTGTTGCTATCATATCTTGATAATGTCAATAAATCTGTGACTAGTCTTGCCATTCTTCTAGCTTCTGTTGCAATTACATTTAAAAATTTTACTTGTGTTTCGTTGTCATAGCCTCCCTCAAGTAAAGTGTCTGCATATCCCATGATAGATGTTATTGGAGTTTTTAATTCATGAGATACATCTGCAACAAATTCTTTTTGCATATTATCTAGCTTTACATGTTCTGTAATATCTTGAATTACTGCTATAACGCCGTCTGGCCTGTCATCTTCATTTTTAAAAGGTGCAAAAAATACATTTACATATATTTCATCTACCTGAATTCTTTGCTCTGTTGATGTCCAATTTTCTAAGTAAATTATTTTCTCCATATTTATATCTAAATTAAATTTTTTAAAAATGTCATCAAATGTATTGTCTTCTGGCCTTATACTTAGCAATTTCTTAGCTGCTGGATTTATTAGTATTATTTCGCCTTGCATATTAAATGCAATAATTCCATCTGTTAAATGCAATAAAATTGTTTCAATTTGATTTTTTTGTGTAGAAACTTCACTTAATTTTTCTTGTAGTTCTGCCGTCATTGCATCTATTGCGTTTTCAAAATTATTAAATTCTTTTTTCTTTTTTCCTGAATAATTTTTTTTGCTTTTTCTTTCTTCTTCATTTATTTTTTCTGTACTTTTTATCAGTTTATTGATAGGATATATAACAAATTTTGACAATACTACTGCTGTAATTATTGATATTAAAGCTACAACTAATCCAAGTCCTATTAGAAGTATAGATGTGTGGCTTCTTATTGTTGTCAAAATGGTTGCTATTGCTGTATTTTCATTTTGCAATTCTAAACTATTTATTGAGTTTAAAAAAAATATTCCTAATATGCTTATAACTATTATGTTTGTAAGAAATAGCAATAATATTATTCTTAGTTTCATGTTTTTTCCCATTGCTTTTCCTTCTATCTATTTTTATTTTTATTCACGCATTTCTTTATTTCTGCATAAATTTTGTCTTCCACATTGTTGGTTGCAACTTTTTGCGCATTTTTTCCCATCTGGCTTATATTATTTTTGTCTGAAATAATTTTTTCTATAGTTTCATTTAAGTTCTTGCCTGTTAAATCATCATTTAAAATGATTTTTGCAGCATTTACCTTTTCTAATACTTGTGCATTATATAATTGATGATTGTGACTTACATTTGGTAATGGTATTAATATCGAAGGCTTCCCTAAAGTAGCTATTTCGGTTATAGTCATTGCTCCGCTTCTTGCAACTATTACATCTGCCACATTCATTATTTCTTCCATATTATAGATATATGGTACAATTTTCATATCTTTTATATTATTTATACTTATGTTATTATACATTAATTCTCTTTTAATTTCATCATATTGTTTTGGGCCTGTTCCCCACATTATTTGATAATTTTTATTTAATTTATTTTTTATAATTTCTATTATTGTATCATTTATTTTTTTAGCTCCTTGGCTACCTCCGAATACTAATACTATTGGCTTTAATGCATTAAGCCCCATATCATTAATTATTTTTAATCTTTCATCTATGCTATAATTTTGTTTTTTTATTTTTATTGGAGTCCCAGTATATACTATGTTATTAGCTTTTTTTATTCGAGGAATGGCATCTTTAAATGATACCAATATTGTATTTGTACTTCTAGCTAGCATTTTTACTGCTTTCCCTGGGAATGCATTACTCTCGTGCAATAATGTTGGAATTTTTAATTTATGTGCAGCTAAAATAGTAGCTCCACAAATATAACCACCTGTACCTATTACAATATCTGGTTTAAATTCTTTTATTATGTTTTTTGCTTCGCCATATCCCTTAATTGTTTTATACATTTTTTTCATATTATCTATTGAGATTTTTTTGCTTAGCCCATAAGCATCAATAGTTTTTAGTTTGTAACCTGCTCTTGGGACTAGATCATTTTCTAGTCCCCTGGTTGTTCCTATAAAAAGTATATCTGAATCTTTTTCTTCTTTTTTTATTTTGTTTGCAATTGCTAAACCTGGATTAATATGTCCTGCAGTTCCTGCTGCTGCAATTATTACTTTCATTTTGTTCACATTCCTTTCGTACTACGATTTGGCGCTTGCCCTTGAAATATTCAGCAATATTCCCATTCCACATAACAATATAAAGAGAGCTGTTCCTCCGGTAGCTAAAGAATGGTAATGGCATACCTGTTGCTGGCATTGATGAAGTTACAACTGCTATATTTATTACTACTTGTATTGCTACTAATGCAGTTATTCCTATTGCAAGCAAACTTCCAAACATATCTGGCGCTCTCATAGCAATTA
>CALXJQ010000018.1 GCA_944388665.1 uncultured Clostridia bacterium | reverse complement strand
CTTGGAGGGCTCTACAAGAAGATGTTGTAGGCACAGGTCCTACTAACACAACTATTAATTGAACTTTGGGGACGTTCTTTAAAGTTCAGTTTTGGCTTTTTAAATTTATAGAAAAAATCTAATAAAGATATATATAATTATTCTAGTAGTGTTCTCGGTTCATTATCCTCATCAAGAACTTCTAAATTAATTTTGTGGCACCCTTCCAAAAACAAGTTTTTGAACTCTTTCCACAAAATTAATAAAGAAGTTCTAAGCGAGTCTAATTCACATTCGAACGTACTCCTAGAATAATCACATATATCATTAATAAGATTTCTATAAATATAGAAAATTTGAACTTTAAGGAACGTCCCTAAAGTTCATTTTACTTCTCTGGCTTTTACGATTACTCTTTTAGAGCTATCATTTGTGCACGTTATTAGTGTTACTTCTTTTTGTCCGTTTGTTAGTTGTGATGTGCAGCTAACATCTGTAGGGTCTACTTCGTATTTGTTGTAAACTCTATAATTGATTGTTCTGCCTGATAAATCTGTTAATTCTATAATATCTCCAGTTTCCAATGTTGGCACCTTACTGAAGAATTTTTCATTTCTATAATTATGACCTACTATGCAAAAGTTGCCTACTTCATTTGGGTCTGGACCCCAAAATTTTGTAGGTGAAATTTTTAATAGTGATGTTGTTTCATCTACTGAATCTGTGTCGCCATCTAAAACTGGATATGGATTGCTCCAATTTAATTTCGGTATATTTATTGTAGCGATTGCAGAATAATCATATCCATCATTTGTTGTATGTTTAGTTGCTACCACTCTAGCTGAAGTTCCACCACCCATACTACTACTTCCAGCTGTTAAGTCTGTTAAATCTTGCATATCCTCATCATTTGATGCATCTTGTTCTCCTTGACTGTCATTATTTAATACCACTACTAATACATCGCTTTTTGCAACGGTAGTGTCAGTTTGCGGTATGTCCATTTCGCTCAATATTTCCTTCGATACTTCTTCACTTTTGTTTCTATCATATTCAGCATATATGCAAAAAGATATTAGTACACACACCAAAAAGATTGATATACAAAAATTAAGTTTGTATAATTTTCTTTTTCTTTTTAATTCTGGCGTAATATATAATTTTTTAGTAACTAAAATCTGATTCATATTACTCTCCTTATTTTTGTTTCATACATATTAATTATAACATAACATAAAATTTTTTTAAAGCTATTTCTTAAACTTTTTTTCAATACTAATTAGATAATTTTTCTGCAATATCTGCAAAATTTTGCAATGTAAGCCTTTCTGCTCTAATGTTTTCATTTAAATTTAATTCTTTCATTATTTTCTGTCCTTGCTCTTTTGTTGAAAATATTTTAGCATTTGTAAGTGAATTTAATAATGTCTTTCTTCTTTGCATAAAAGCATTTTTTATAATCTTAAACATTAATTTTGTATCACACACACTTACAGGGGGTTCTTTTCTAAGGTTTAATTTTATAACTTCGGAGTCTACTTTTGGTGCAGGAACAAATGATGTTCTTGGTACTTCTGCAATTTTTTCAGAACTTGCATAGTAGTAAACACTGTATGTAATTGCACCTGCTTCCTTTTCGCCTGGAATAGCTATAAGTCTTTCTGCTACTTCTTTTTGTACCATAACAGTAATACTTTCTAGCTGCAATTCATCTTCTAGTAATTTCATGATGATTGGAGTTGTGATGTAATATGGCAAATTGGCCACCACTTTTACTGCTTTGAAACTTTGCTTTTCTTTTTGAATTATACTTTGCAAGTCTACTTTTAAAACATCTTCATTACATAGTTCAAAGTTGTTGTATAATTTGAATCTATCTTGCAAAATTTCAATCATTCTAGTATCTAATTCAATACAGATAACCTTTCCTGCTTTTTCTAACAAAAATCTTGTTAGTGTTCCAAGGCCTGGACCTATTTCTATAACTACATCATTTCTAGTAATATTGCTAGCTTCTACAATTGAATTTATAACCTCGCCATCAATTAAAAAATTTTGTCCTAAAGATTTGTTTGCTTTTATATTATATTTTTTCAAAATGAAATTGGTTTCTTGTAATATATTTTCCATAAATTTTTGGCTCCTTAATCTATAATTTAGACTATTATAACATAAAATTATATAAATGTACGTCGCAGATAACAATTTTTTGCCATTTTGCTACGTCCCTGATGGCAAAAAAGTGAATTTCTTGTGTCTTTCTTGATTTTTACAATGTTTTAATGTAAAATATAGTTAAATTTTTAACTAAAGAGGCGAATGTATGAACGATGATAATAAAATTATTAAAATAAAAACTAACTTTACTTCTAAGAATTTTATCCATGTAAAAAAGCTGAGAATTACTTTAATAGTAATACTTATTATTTTTGTGTTACTGCTTGGCAGAATTGGGTTTATCCAATTTGTTGAAGGTAGTGAATTAAAAGAAATGGCTTACCAGCAACAAGCCATAAATCAAATTATTAGTCCAAAGCGAGGTAATATTTATGATTCCACTGGTAAAGCTTTAGCTATAAGTGCACAAGTAGATACTATTACCATAAACCCTGCTAAATTTGTAAAAGATACCGAAGTTGAGACTAGAGATTATCAAGAAAAAGTTGCTAAAGCTTTGGCAGATATTTTTGGACTAGATTATAATGAAGTTTTGACTAAGGTTCAGAGCAGCTCGCAAGTTGAAACAATTGTTAGGAAAGTTGAACAAGATAAGGTTGATAAATTAAAACAATGGATGGATGATAATGATGTAAGTGTTGGAATAAATATTGATGAAGATTCTAAAAGATATTATCCTTATGGTAGTGTTGCTTCTGCTGTAATTGGATTTTGTGGAAGTGATAACCAAGGTTTAAGTGGAATTGAATCTAAGTGGGATACTACTTTGACAGGAACTCCTGGTAAAATTGTAAGTTCTAAGGGAAGTAATCAGCAAGAAATTCCTAATGCAGAAGAAACTTATATCTCGGCTGAAAATGGTAGTGATTTAACTTTAACTATTGATTTGAATATTCAAAATATTGTTGAAAAGTATTTAAAGCAAGCCGTAATAGATAATGAATGTACTAGAGGTGGAAATGTTATAGTTATGGATCCTAAAACTGGCGATATTCTTGGTATGGCCTCTTATCCAAATTATGATTTAAATTCACCTTATACTCCTAATTCTACACTTGCTGAGACTTATGACTCTTTATCTGATGAAGAGAAAAGTAATGCTTTGTACCAGATGTGGTCTAATAAATCTGTAAACGAGACGTATGAACCTGGCTCAGTATTTAAGGTTATAACCGCTTCTGTTGCTCTTGAAGAAGATATTACCACAACAGATAAAGAAGGCGACTTTTTTGATAAAGGCTATGAAGAATTTGATAATGGAGATGGAACTACGACGAAAATTACCTGCTGGAGAAGAAATCCTCATGATGAAGAGTCTTTAAGGCAAGCCCTTGAAAATTCTTGTAACCCTGCATTTATGCAATTAGGTGCAAGAATTACGGCACCAGTGCTTTACAAATATTATGATGCTTTTGGATTATTTAATTCAACTGATTCTGGCTTATATGGAGAACAAAGCAGTATTTTTACTCCTTTAGATAAAGTTGGACCTGTAGAACTTGCCACAATGTCATTTGGCCAAAGGCTAAATATTACGCCTCTTCAAATGATTACGGCAGTTTGTGCAATTGCAAATGATGGTATTCTTATGAAGCCTAGAATTGTGAAAGAAATTACGAATACAGATACAAATACAGTTACAGAAGTACCTGTTACACAAGTTAGGCAAGTAATTTCTAAACAAACCGCAGAAGAAGTAAAATCTATGATGGAATCTGTAGTTACAGATGGTACTGGTGGAAATGCAGCTGTTTCTGGTTATTCTATTGGTGGAAAAACGGGAACTTCTGAACCTCTTGATTCTCAAAAGGAAGAAGGATATGTTGCTTCTTATGTAGCAATTTCTCCAGTTGAAGATACTCAAGTTGCTATACTTCTTACTTTATATGACCCAGACCCAGAGAACAAAATAAAAGGACACCAAGGTGGTACTGTTGCAGCTCCAGTAGTTGGACAAATGCTTTCTGAAATTTTACCTTATTTAGGAGTTCCATCAGATTCAAGTGCTTCTGATGATGCAAATTCTAGTAATTATATTACAGTACCAGAAATAAGAAATAAAACGGTTGCAGAGGCTGAAAAGACTTTGAAAGATGCTGGTTTTAAAACTAAAACTTATGTTAATGGTGATCCTAATACTACACTTGTTACAGACCAAAATCCAAAAGCAGGAAATAGCTTACCAAAGAACTCTATTGTTATACTTTATGGTGAGGGTAGCGAAATAGGAACTTCAGTTGAAGTACCTGATTTGGCTGGTCTAAATTTATCACAAGCAATTAGCAGACTACGAGAGAAAAATTTGAATATAAATACAGAGGGAAGCGGCACTGTACTTACTCAAGACTATGCTAAAGGAGAACTAGTACCAGAAGGTACAATTATAAGAGTTACTTTAAAACCAACTTTAACTGATGCACATTAAAGCATTCTTTCATTTCTCCAATATTCATTTAATAAGCTATTTAGCTTTTGAATATTGGGGAATTTTTTTATTGCCATATCAACCGCATTTTTATTATTTCCACATAAAAATGCTAGCCAACCATCTTTTTTATTCATATTGTTTAAACAAGAAGGCACAACAAATTTAGGTAATTCTACTATATACATCTCAACATTATTTATTTTACTACTTTTTTCTTTGCTAGGAATTTGCACTTTTGATATGCATTGCTTTGAATGTGAATATTCAAAATCTAAGAAATTAATTGTAACTGTCTTTGCTAATTTTCTATTATCATTATATAATAATTGGGCAGAATGAATCTGTGCATAATATAATAACATTTTATTTTGAACATAGTATCCATCTATGAACTGCATTCCTACATTTAACTCTGTACCATTTTTTAATTTTAAACGTACATCAGCAATACCAAAATCTTCTTCTGAAGGTAATTGATTTTTGTATTTTTCTAAATAAGGATTTAGCTTTATTTGACTTATTTGTTCATCTAAAAATGTTTCAATTATATCACCGATTATATCTAAATTTTTTTCAGAATTTAAAACTTTTCTTAATATTCGATTACTTTTTGATACAAATTTTCTATTCATAATATTTTCAGATTAATGCTAATATTTTTCCCTCCTTTTATTTAAAAGAATTTATCCTAAGTATAATTTGAAAAGTGGTCTTTTGTCAACCACTTTTCATCGCAATATACGACTTTTTTCGACATACTTGCTGCTTTTCAATTCATTAACAACATCATCTATCATACTTTGCGGAGTAGAAGCTCCTGCCATTATGCCTATTTTTTCGTAGTTATTAAATTGATCTAAATTTAGTTCATCTTTTGTTTCAATAAAAATTGCATTGTTACAGTTTTCTTTTGCAATTTCATATAATTTTTTAGAATTAGAACTATTTTTTCCACCAATTATTATCATACAGTCTACCAATTTGGCTATTTGTTCAGTTTCTTTCTGTCTTAATTCTGTAGATTTACAAATAGTATTTTTAATAACTAAATTTATATTTTTTGGTTTAAGTTCTTCTAATTTTTTTGCAATTTTATCAAATTTATTTACACTATATGTCGTTTGTGAAATTAATAATAATTTCTCACATTTGTTCGTTTTCAATCTTTGTAAAGCTGGCTTAATATCTGCCTCATCTTTTATAATTGAACATCGATTATTGCAATAACTAATTGTCCCTATATTTTCCGGATGTTCAGGATTTCCACACAAAAATATATAATAACCTCCATCTGCATATTTTTTAGCTATTTCATGAATTTTTAATACATTTGGGCATGTATAATCTTTTATTTCTATTTTTTCCTTCTTAGCCATTTCATATACTTCTTTTGAAATTCCATGTGCTCGTATTAGTGTAGTTTTTATATCTTTATCCAATTTCTCTATGAATTTCATTCCTTTTTTTTTCAAGCTTTCTACCACTTGCTTATTATGTACAATTTCGCCAATACATGCTATTTTGTCATTAATTTTCAATTCATTTTCTGCCCCTTCAACTGCTCTTTTCACTCCATAACAAAACCCTGCATTTTTCCCTACTATAATTTCCATGTTAAATTTCCTCTCTACTTGATAATGCTATATTGCCGGGATTAATGCTAAATTATTAACCCCGGCAGCTATTACTTTTCATGAGCAGATGATATATAGTACCCTACGCCTCTTTTAGTTATTAAAATTTTAGGTACAGAAGTATCTTCTTCAATTTTTTCTCTTATCCTTCTTACTGTTACATCAACTGTTCTAATATCACCATAATACTCATATCCCCATACTTTTTCTAAAAGTGTTTCTCTTGTTACCACTTGTTCTGGTTGCATAGCTAAAAATTTTAAAACGTCAAATTCTCTTAATGTTAAGTCTATAATTTTTCCCCTAACTTTTACTTCAAATTTATCTAAATCTAATTCCAATTCTCCAACTTTAATTTTATTTTCTTTCTTTTTGCTATTAAGACCATCCACTTCGTCTTTGCTACTATTTGCCGCTTCTACTTTTCTTAAATTTGCTTTTACTCTTGCCATTAACTCTCTTACACTAAATGGCTTTGTAATGTAGTCATCTGCTCCCAACTCTAGGCCTAGAATTTTGTCTATTTCTGTATCTTTTGCAGTTAGCATTAAAATTGGAACATTTAAACTATTTTTTACTCTTTTGCATACAGATAGGCCATCTAATTTTGGAAGCATTATATCTAGCAAAATCAAATCTGGCTTCTGACTTAATGCCATCCTTACTGCTGTTATGCCATCATTTGCAGAAATTGTTTTATAACCTTCCCTTTTCAAATTGTACTCTAGCATGTCTACTATTGGCTGTTCATCATCAACAATTAATATCGTTTTTGCATCACTATCAAATTCTCCGTTCACGAAAATACCGCCTTTCTATAAGCTCTATTCTTATATAATATACTTATATCATAAATTTTGCTATATTACAAGCTATTTATCCAACTTAATGTGCACATCTTTTAGTTGCTGCTCTGTTACAACAGAAGGAGCCCTCATCAATAAATCTCTTGCTCTCTTATTTTTAGGAAATGCTATTACTTCTCTAATATTTTGAGAATGAGCTATTAGCATAACCATTCTATCCACGCCAGGTGCTGCACCAGCATGTGGTGGAGTACCATATTGAAATGCATTGTATAAAGCTCCAAATCTATTTTTTACATCTTCCTCTGTGTAACCTGCAATTTCAAATGCTTTTATCATTATTTCTGGATTATGATTTCTTACAGCTCCTGATGCCATCTCATATCCATTACAAACTAAATCATACTGATATGCTAAAACATCTAAAGGATTTTTAGTTTCTAAAGCTTCTAATCCTCCTTGTGGCATTGAAAATGGATTATGGCTGAAGTCTATTGTTCCTTCATCTGAAAGCTCATACATTGGGAAATCTACTATAAAGCAAAATCTATATGTATCTTTTTCCAACAATTCCAATCTTTTTCCTAATTCTATCCTTACTAGACCTGCATATTTTTGTGCTTTTTCTAATTCATCTGCTATAAAGAAAAGTGCATCTTGTGGCTTTACGCCGTAGTTTTTCTCTAAGTTTTGTTTGATTTCTGATGTTATAAACTTAGCAATTCCTCCTGTTACTTCTCCATTCTCATCAAATTTTGTCCAAGCTAATCCTTTAGCTCCAACCTCATCACTTGTCGCAAATTCTACCATTTTATCAAAAAACTTTCTACCTTGAGAAGCACCTTGTGGCACTACAATCATTTTAACTGTTTTGCCTTTAAAAGCATTAAACTCTGAATTTTCAAAAACACTTGTAGCATCTTGTATAATTAATGGATTTCTTAAATCAGGCTTATCTATACCGTATTTTTCCATTGCCTCTTTATACGGAATACGCACAAATGGCCCTTCGTCAACCTTCCAATCTGTAAACTTTTTAAATACAAAAGGAATAACTTCCTCCATAACAGCCAAAACGTCATCCTGAGTAGCAAAGCTCATCTCATAATCTAATTGATAAAATTCACCTGGTGCTCTGTCTGCCCTTGGATCTTCGTCTCTAAAGCATGGTGCAATTTGATAATATTTATTAAAGCCTGCCACCATCAATAATTGTTTAAATTGTTGAGGAGCCTGTGGCAACGCATAAAATTCACCTGGATTTAACCTGCTTGGCACCAAATAGTCACGTGCGCCTTCTGGTGATGAATTTGCAAGAATTGGCGTTTGAATTTCAGTAAAACCTAACTCATCCATCTTATCTCTTAAAGCCTTTAAAATTTTAGACCTTAACAAAATATTATTATGCAACTTTTCATTTCTTAAATCCAAAAATCTATATTCCAATCTTAAATCTTCTCTTACATCTTGGTCAGTATTTACTTCAAAAGGTAATACATTTTTGCACTTACCTAAAACCTCTATATCAGTTGCAACAACTTCAATATCACCAGTCTTCATTTTAGGATTTTTACTTGACCTTTCCACAACTTTTCCGCTTTATGTGGATACAGCTTTCTGTAGTAATCTCTTTTACTTTTTTCTCTAACTCTTCATCATTTACCACAATTTGAGTAACTCCAAACTCATCTCTTAAATCAATAAAAATCATTCCACCTAAATTTCTAATCTTTTGTACCCATCCTGCAAGCTCTACACATTCTCCTACATTCTTTATATTTAATTCTCCATTTGTTTTAGTTCTATACATCATCTTTCCCCCATTCTTCGACTCATATATCATAACATAATTTAACAAATTTTTCAATATAGCATTTTTTGCTACGTCCCTGGTAGCAAACTTGCACTTTTTTTGTATTAATGATATTATCTAGTAAATTAGTCTGGTAAAGGAGCGTTTTTTGATGCTAAAAAAGGAATTTGATTTTTATAATAATACTAATCTAAAGTCTTACAATTTAAGTGAAAGTATGAGATACCAATTAAATATATTAGATAGCTTAGATGTTTTTACTAGGAAACACAGTGAAAATGTTGCAAGTTTAACTTGCCGCATTTGTGAATATTTACATTTAAATAGAGCATTTACTGAGTATTGTACTATTTGTGCATATTTACATGATATTGGCAAACAATTTATTCCTCAGTCAATTTTGCAAAAGCCTGGCAAATTAACTGATGAAGAATATGAGATTATGAAGACTCACACTACTATTGGATATAAGATGTGCTTAGATGATTCTGAGCTTCGCCCTTATGCTGCAGGTCCATTGTATCACCATGAGGCTTTAAATGGTACAGGTTATCCTCAAGGGTTAGTAAAGAAAGATATTCCTTATGAAGGTCAAATTATTCGTGTGGCAGATGAATATGATGCCATTGTTAGTAAAAGGCAATATAAATCACATGTTGGAATTACTGATACTTTAAAAATTTTGATTGAAAATACTAAGGTTTTGAAGCCAGGAGATAAGCTTTATCCTCTTGTTAAGGATCACAGGTATGGCAGGACAAATGGAGATATTTTAAAGAAGTTGTTTAAGGTTGTTATTGATGATATTGAATATGAAATTTCTTCTACGCTAGATTATGTTGAAACTTTAAAGGGTGAGCTTAAGAGAATGGATCAAATAGATAAATATAAGCAGAAAATGGAAGCTGCGAAATCTGAAAAAAAGAAAAAGTATTATTTAGAAGGTATGAAAGTTTTGTTAATTGGAAGTGAAACTGTTGAGGAATTTCCAAAAATTTATGAAGAATATAAAGAAGCTTATAAAAATCGAAAAAATATTATAAATAATTTGTATGATGAAATTGCAAAGGTAAAAAAATTGCGTGTTTAATATTTAAAAATTTGAGGACAAAATTAGTCCCCAAATTTTTTTAATTCTCAAGTCCAAAGCTTACTCCCAAGGCATTATTAACTTTATCTATTATTTTTTCGTCAGTTATATGACCTATTTTTTCTTTTAATCTGCTTTTGTCTATTGTTCTTATTTGTTCTGCAAGTACTACTGAGTTACTTTTTAGCCCATAAAGTTTTGAATCTATTTCTATATGTGTTGGAAGTTTTGTTTTGCCAGTTTGTGAAGTGATTGCTGCTGCGATTACTGTTGGACTATATTTATTACCTAAATCATTTTGGATTATTAAAACAGGCCTAATACCACCTTGCTCTGAGCCTACCACTGGACTTAAGTCTGCATAAAACATATCTCCTCTTTTTATTTGCATTGTCTTCACTCCCAATATTACTATATTGTCAAGTATATTTAATGCTATTTTAAATATTAGACCAAGTAAATACGCATAACTTTTACAAGTTATTTATATTCACTTCTTTATATAATATGTAAACTTCATTTTTTTTGCTATTATCTATTATTCTCATTTTTGTTGGCAAGCCAGTCTTGGTGTTAACAAATAGCTCTTTTTCTATTTTATCGTTTTTTGTTGTCATTATTATTTCATTGTTTTTTTGTTTATATTCAGAGTTTTCACTTTTTTGGTAGTCTTCTATGAAGTAATTTAAGTCTAGCATGTTTTCTGCAATATATTCATAATTATTATATATTTTGGTTAAACTTAATTTGCTGTTTTCGAGTTTTAGCTCATTACTTTTTTTTACTATTTTTACACCTGCAATGTTTTCTGGTTCTACTACTTCCTGTTCTGCAACTTCTGGCGTATATTTTTGTTTTAATATATATTTATTTTCATTTTTATTGCTTTTTACATCTACTTCTATTAATGCTTGATATGATCTAATATTTAAAATGTTTTCTACTATTTCTTGACTAGTAGTATTATTCCCAATTTTAATATTTTTAGCCATTTTTTTATTATTTATTTTATTAAAAATTAAAATTGCAACTATGATGATGATTAAAGCAATTGCAAATAAAAAAAGAAGAATTTTTTTATTTTTCAAGCTCTATTCCTCCTCGCTATCTTTAATACAATTTTATTTTATAGAGTTTGAAAATATTCTTCTATTTTATTTATGAGTTCTTCCTCATTTTCTATTTTATTTATTGAATTTCTGAATTCACTTGAATTTTTTAAGTTTTTTGTATACCATGCTATGTGTTTTCTTAACTCTTTTACTGCAATCTCCCCTTTTTCTGCTACTGCAAGATTGATATGTTCTTTTATTATGGCCAATTTTTCATTATTTGATATATCTTGCATTTTTTTGCCTGTGGTCAAAAAATATGCAATTTTTCTAAATATCCATGGATTGCCTAAAGCTCCTCTGCCAATCATTATTGCATCAACGCCTGTTGTTTCGAACATTTTATAAGCCGTTTCTTCATCTACAACATCCCCATTGCCTATTACTGGTATCTTTACAGCCTCTTTGACTTTTTTTATTATATCCCAATCAGCTTTGCCTGAGTAGAACTCACTCCTTGTTCTTCCATGAACCGTTATTGCAGATACGCCACAGCTCTCAGCTATTTTTGCTATTTCTACAGCAACTATGTGCTCTTTATCCCAACCTTTTCTTATCTTTATTGTTACAGGCACTGTGGCGTTTTTTACTACAGCCATTATTATCCTTTTGGCTAAATCTAAATCAGTAAGCAATTTGCTCCCGTCACCATTTTTGACTATTTTAGGTGCAGGGCAACCCATATTTATATCTATTATATCAGCAAATTTGCTTAAATACCTTGCACTATAGGCCATTGCTTCTTCATCACTACCAAAAATTTGAAAACTTATTGGCCTTTTTTCGCCCTCAGTATTTAGCAATCTCTTTGTTTTGCTATCATCATATAAAATTGCTCTACTACTTGCCATTTCTGTACAAACCATTCCTGGCCCAAATTTTTTACAGATAATTCTAAAAGGCTGGTTTGTTACACCAGCCATTGGAGCTAAAATTAAATTATTTTCCAATTCTACATTTCCTATTTTTAATTTATGCAAATACATTTTTTCACCTTATTTAATAAATATTGTTTTTTGTCTCTTACTACTTATGTTTAGTAAAATTCCAATACACATAAAGTTTGTTATCATTGAGCTACCTCCATAACTTATAAATGGAAGTGGCACACCTGTTATTGGTAGTAATCCCATTACCATGCCAATATTTTCTACCACGTGAAATAAAAACACACCTGTAATGCCAGAAGCTATCAAGGCTCCTGCCTCATCTTTAGCTGTTTTTGCCACGTATAAACATTTAGTAATAAGGAAAACATACAGTACTACAACTGCACCAGCTATTATAAAGCCCATCTCTTCACCAATTACAGCAAATATAAAGTCTGTAGTTTTAGGATATAAAAAGCCTAGTTGAGTTTGATTTCCCTTTAGTAGTCCCATTCCAGTAAGTTCACCTGCACCTATGGCAAGTTTTGATTGTATAATATTATAGCCTGCGCCTCTTGGGTCAGAGTCTGGATTTAAAAATACTTCTATTCTTTGTTTAGCATGCTCTGGCAATAAAAAGGCATATATTAAAGGAACAGAAACTATTACTAAAACTATCGCACCAATTATATATTTTTTATCTATTCCTGCAGTTATAAGCATTAACACAAGTGCTACTATAAATGCTGCAGCTGTTCCTAAGTCTGGTTGTTTTAATATTAATAACACTGGAACACCTACTATAGCTAAAACAATAAGTAATCTAGTTGGCCTATTTATTTCTGTTTTATTTCCATTTTGTATTTTAGTTATAGCAAATGTTGCAAATAAAATTACAAACACTTTAGCAAATTCAGCTGGTTGAAAAGAAAAAAATCCTATATCAAACCAGCTAGATGCTCCATTTATTTCCGGTGTAAATAGTACCGCAATTAGTAGCAGTATGAATCCCCCATAGCAAATTGGAGAAACCTTCAATAATGTTTCATAATCTATTAGCATGAAAATTATCATTATAACAAGACTTACACCAACCCACACGCATTGTTTTTTAAATTCATCATATTCAGTTCCCTGAGTAGCAGAAAATAGTGCAACTAATCCAACAATTGAAAGAATAATTGCAACAATCAATATACTCCACTCTACATTTTTTAATTCTCGCTTTCTCATTGAATCACTCTTTTACACTTTTTTTACTTTCTTCTTTTTTAGTTTCTTCCACAGCTTTATTATCCTCTTTCGTCTCACTTTTTTGCTGCTCTTCTGATTTTGTATCTTCTACATTATCTTTATTGGTTTGTTCACTTTCTTTATTATCCTTAGCAGCAACATCTTCTTTCTTTTGATTGCTAACCTCAGTAGTTGTAGTTTTCTCTTCTTCTTTGTTATCTTTTTGAGCTGTACTAGATTTTTTTCTAGCCTCATTTTTTATATTTAAAATAGGAATATTAGCATACAAAGCAGGTGCTCCATTAGTTCCGTCGGCATTTTCTTTATTTGTAAGACGAACATCTATAGCACTTTCATCAATTTCTATGTATTTTTTTATTACTTCTATTATTTCTTGCTTCATAAGCTCTAAGAAGTCCGCTGACACATTTGCTCTATCTTGCATTAACACTAAATGTAATCTTTCTTTTGCTGCATCTTTTGAATTTGCAACTGGTTTTTCTTCTTTTTTATTAAATTTTTTTAAAAATTTTATTAGGTTTTCAAACATGCTCCTTAATTACCCCCGACTTGTTTATTGTTATTTTTTCTTGAATATTCTTTTTAGTTTTGCAAAAAATCCTTTTTCTCTTCCAGGTATTGTTACTTCAATATTTTCACCTAATATCCTTTTAGCGATTTCTATGTATGCCTTTCCTGAAGGTGCCCTTTTATTTTGAATAACTGGTTCACCCTTATTTGTTTGTGTGATGATATATTCATCATCTGGAACAACTCCTATCAAGTCTATTGATAGCAAGTCCACTATATCATCAACATCCATCATTTCACCTTTTTTTACCATATTAGGCCTTATCCTGTTAATTACTAGTTCAGGATTTTTTATATCTGAAGACTCTAGCAAGCCTATTATTCTATCTGCATCACGAATAGCAGATATTTCTGCAGTTGTTACAACAATTGCCCTATCTGCACCGGCAATAGCATTTTTAAATCCTTGCTCTATACCTGCAGGGCAGTCTATTAATATATAATCGAATTCTTCTTTTAGTTTACTTGTTAATTTTCTCATTTGTTCTTCATTTACTGCACTCTTATCTCTAGTTTGGGCAGCTGGTAGTAGATATAATTCTTTAAATCTTTTATCTTTTATTAGGGCTTGTCTTAATTTGCATTTTCCTTCTACAACATCTACAATGTCATACACTATTCTGTTTTCTAAGCCCATTACAACATCTAAGTTTCTTAGACCAATGTCAGTATCAACTAATGCTACTTTTTTTCCTTCTAATGCCAAGCTTGAACCTAAATTAGCTGTTGTTGTCGTTTTTCCTACTCCGCCTTTGCCTGATGTAATTACGATTACTTCTCCCATAATTTTCCTCCTTAGGATTTTAAAAACACTTATTTAACAATTTATATAATATAACGAAAACGTGAAAAAGTCAATAATTTGACAAATTTTCTATAGCAAAAAAAGATGTTATAATTTACAACTAACTAATTTTAACGTATTACAAATTGTAAATTATAACATTTTCATTTAATATATTGTTGCACGGAATCCAGTGTAACTATTAGCATCACTTATTCCATGATATGCATGATTTTCTGCTGAACTCTCGCTATCTTGATTATATCCATCTCCTCCACGTGCTATTATATTACCTGTAGAATTGCTTTCTAGTGTCCACTCTGCCACATTACCTGCTATATCAAATATATTAAGCTTTTTAGTAGAATTTGAAGCTCCTGTTGTCAATTTCCATATTGATGATGTTGCTTTTGTTACAGTTGAGCCACTATTTATATTCATCCAATTTATACTTTCCCAGTTATCTACTTGATATTGTCCTTGGTTTATATTTACACTTGAATTAACAAAGTTTCCCCATTTTGTTGAATCAGTTGTTATATCATTCATACTTAAGTCTGCATTTTCTTGTAAAAATTTAAGTGTTAAATCCCATTGAATTCCGAACAATAAATTTGCATTATTATTTAGTTTTCTTACTATTTGTTCAGATTGTGCCTGTGTTTTGTTTACTACTGGGTAAGCATTTTGCTGACTTACTGGCGCTACATTTGTATCATTTGATGCTGCCTCACCAGCGTTCTTAGAGCCTATTTCATATCTGCTTATCCAAAATCCTCCATTATTATATATACTTGTAAGCATCTTATGATATTGATTATTGTAGTCACTTTCATTAAAGCCTCCATCACCGCTTACATATTTATCACTATATTCAGTAGTTGTATAATCATTTGTATATGATTTTAAGGCATTTTCTATATTTTCGTAATCTGTATCACTTCTTACATTTGTATATATATCTTTTGGTACTGCTACCCAAACAAATTGGTTGCCATTTTCATCTTCTATTACAAGTCCATCTTCAACAGTATTTTCACCATTATTCATGAATACTCTAAAACCTGCTGGTACAACCACTACATTTTCGTTTTTGTCTTTATAGCTTCCATTAATATCATAAAATGGCGTATAAAGCTCATTTTGATATAATTGATCAACATTTACTAGTGATAATGATTCTTGGTCTTTATCAGATGAAGAGTAATTAGTATAATATGTTTCAGCACCTGTATTTACACCTTGAACATAAAATATTGCATGACTATCCTCATTTATAACATACAAGTCTAAATTATCTTTTTCTTGCTGTTCTGTTAAAGGTGATGTTACATTTTTTAAATTTTCAAAAGAATATCCATTATTTAAGCTTAAATTATCTAATGCAGATAAATCTATTACATAAAATTTACCTGTATCTGTTGCACCAATTGCTTCACTAAACGTATAAGCAAAATCTGGGTATGATGGATATTCCGCAGTTACCGGTATTTTACCATATTGAACATAATATGATGAAATTTTGTCTGATAAAACATTTATATCGCTCTGCATATTTTGTAATTTTTCTGTTCTAACACTATCACTTGCATTAAATATTATTACACCAGCTAATATTGTCATTATCACAACAGTTATAGCAAGTGCAGCTAATGTTATTCCTTTTTCACTTTTTATCTGTTCTTTTATCATTTGCATTCTCCTCATATAATATAATCTTTAGTATTAGTTTACTATTTATTTCATTTTATTTCAAGAGTTTTTCCTACCAAATTGCAAATTTTTTTTCTTCTTTTAAGAACTATATCTTCTTTTATATACATAATCCATAAAACTATTATTATTAAGAATATCGCAATATTTTTAATTACAAGAATTGCAATGCTTGCAGTAAATGTGACAATTATCAATATTATAAAAGAGATATTGTTTGTATAATCTTCTGCCTTTTCTTTTCCTAAACAAATATGTAAAATGGATTTTAATATTCTTCCTCCGTCTAATGGATAAATTGGTATTAAATTAAATAACATTATTAAAATATTGGCATACATTATTACTGTATTTAAGAATGTATTTGTATTATGTAAGTTTGCTACAATAATTATTGCGAAAAAATTTGTAAGTGGTCCTGCTAAAGCTATCCATATTTTTTTTGCTTCCATTAAATTTCCATTTTTTATTTTTTTATTATAATCCTCTGGCATAACCTTAAATGAAATTGAAAATCCATAAGGCTTTATTTCCAGTTTATTTGGCTTAAGCCCAAGTACTAATCCTGCTATTAAATGTCCTAGTTCATGAATAAGTGCAAAAATCATTAATATAGCATAAATTTGTATTTGCTTTGTAAAGTAAAATAATATAGCAAATAAAAATATTTTTAAATCAATCTTAAATTTCATACTTTCTCCTATCATAATTCTAAAATCTTTTGTGGATCTACAAGCCTTTCCGAAATTCTTATTTCAAAATGAAGATGTGGTCCTGTAGAATTTCCCGTAGAGCCAACCTCTGCAATTTCTTGTCCTTGTTTTACGGTATCTCCTTGTTTTACATACAAGTTATTGCAATGTGCATAAATTATACTAACTTCTCCTATTTGAATTTTTAGGTGCTTGCCGATAATCGCCCTCTTCTGAGGAGAGAACCACCTCCCCATCTGTAGCAGACTTTATTTTTGTTCCTAAATTTGCTGCAATATCTACACCTGTATGATTTTTAGGTACTCTGCCTGTTGCCTCACTTCTATATCCAAAAGGAGAACTTATAGTTCCTTCAATAGGTTTTATAAAGCTTGTCGTATTTTTTACATTAATAATGTCTTGTTCTTCTTGTGACAAATCAGTTACATTTGCATTTTCTTGTACTGGAGCTTGATTTTGCTGCTCCTGGGTGTTTTCTTCAGCACCACCTATTGAATTTTCTGGAGCTACTTCTTCTTGGCTTTCACTAAAAAACTGTGATATCCAACCTTTAGCATTATTATATAATTCCACAAAATTAGTGTCATACGAAAGTATGTCATTTACCTTTTGAGTAAAATCATTTGAGAAAACATATTGATTGTTATTTATAAAATATACTATTAAATATATCATGACAGATATGCATAATTGAATTAGCATTTTCTTTAAAAGTTTTATGTCCTTTTTATTTTCAACATCATTTACATTTACTTTAGCAACAGGTCTATTTTCCCCTTGCTTACGCTTTTCATAAATTTCTTCAGCTCGTCTTATTCTTTCTTCTACCGTTAATGCTCGTTCCATAAAAAAAACCTCTTTTCCTTAGTTTCTTGTAAACTATATGAAGGAAAGAGGTTTTTTATGCATTATACAATTATTAATATTATCATTTCTACAACTGCTATAAGGGTTGTAAAATATAAATATTTTTTTAGTTTTTTATTTTTTTGAGCCTGCAACTTTTTTTCTTTTATGCTTGCATTACCTTGTTTTATCTTTAATATATAATCAGACACAACTAGTTCTGCTTCCTTTATAGCATAATTGTTTTTAGGTGTTAATTTTTTTATACATTGGTCTAGTTTTTGTTGTTCGATACTTGCAAATTTTTTTGCATCCTTATTTGATTTAAAAACAACATACGCCTCCTCAACCAAGTTAGATGGCAAATTTCTTAGCTTAACCATGTTTTTTAAATTTATATTTTCCATAAATAAGCTCCTTTCTTATGTATTTATTATTAGTTTTGCCATCTTTTTTATTTTTATACAATTTTTTCCATTATCACTTTTCAGCTTTTTTAAGCTCTTTATCTAATGTATCTATTAATGTTCTTAATCCTGTAACAATTATATATGCAATAATTAAACTTGCTAAAAATATTACCAAAGTATTTCCGTTTATTTCTTGTATTTCAAGCTGTAGTAAATTGTGGAAAAGTAACACTGCAAATATAAATCCTATTGCTGTTGTAGTACATAAAAATGTACTAACTCTATTAAATGGCCTACAAGCTTCTATAACTGCAAATATACTTACTCCGCCTATCAATAAGTACATCATTGTTGCCATTCCATCTTCAGAAATTCCTAGTCCCTGTCTTGCAAAAGTTAAAATAATTATACCTATAATTATTGTCAACGCATAAGGCAGCGCATTTTTTACTACAGTCCTTAAGAACGTGCCTTTTATTGGCTTTGAATTTGATAAGAATGATAAGAAGAATGATGTGTATCCTTCTATTACCAAGTCTATCAAAGTTATTTGTATTGGTATGAATGGGAAAGTAGTATTTGTTATTATATTAAATACTGATAGTAACATTGAATATATTGTTTTAATAAAGAATATTCTTGCTACATTTGTAATATTATTTACAACTCTTCTACCTTCCATCAATACATCTTTTAGTACACTAAAGTCTGAATTCAATAGCACTATTTGTGATACTTGTCTTGCAACATCAGAAGCTTCTGGCAATGTTATGCTGCAGTCCGCTTCTTTTAATGCTATAACATCATTTACTCCATCACCAGTCATTGCAACAGTATGGCCTTTGGCTTGTAAAGCTTTTACAATTATGCTCTTTTGATGTGGTAATACTCTTGCAAAAACACTGTATTTATCAACCAACTCTGGTATTTCATCATCTGAACTTAGTGTTGATAAATCTATATATTTATCATAACTCTTCAATCCTGCTTTTTTAGCTATACTTGAAACCGTTAAAGGATTATCACCGGAGATAATTTTTATATCTACATCTTGTTCTTTGAAAAATCCTAGCATTTCTTTTGCATTTTTTCTTAGTGGATCATCTAAAGTTAAAGCTGCAATAATATCTAATTTCGGTAAATGCTCGTTAGAAACAATTTCTTTCGTATATGCTATAAATAACATTCTTTTTCCACTTTTTTGTGCTTCTATAATTTCATTTGGCATATTCATATCACTTTTTTCTACTAATCTCTCAGGCGCTCCTAAAACAATTGTACCAAAATCTTTAAAACTTATTGAGCTCCACTTTCTTTCAGAAGAAAATGCCATTCTATCTGCAACTTCAAATTCTGCATCACCCCTAAAATGTTCTTTTAAAGCCATAAATGTAGCATTATTATCAGTCATTTCATTTACAAATGCTGACATCATTGTATTTAAAGGTTGTGGCAATTTACTCTCGTCATATATCTTAATATCTGCCACTTTCATTTTACCTTCAGTTATCGTCCCTGTTTTATCCAAACATAATGTATCTACATGCGCTAAAGTTTCTACACTAAATAAATCTTGTACTAACACACTCTTTTTAGCTAGCTTAATTACTCCTGTTGCCAATGAAATTGTAATAAGTAACATCAAGCCTTTTGGAAGCATACCTAATAAAGCTGCAGCAGTTGAAACTACTGAATTAGTCATATCCATATTTCTTACAAAAAAAGCTTGTACAAATAAAATAATTCCAACAGGAATAATTACAAAGCTTGTAAACCTTGTTACTCTCTTCATAGAATTAACTAACTCTGATTCAGCTCTCTTATACTTCTTAGTCTCGCTAGTTATCTTTTCAGCAAAATTATCCTTTCCGACCTTTTCAACCTTTGAGTAGCACTTTCCACTAACAACATAGCTACCAGATAACAATTTGTCCCCTGCTTTTTTCAAAATTGTATCAGATTCCCCAGTTAATAATGATTCATTAACTTCAACTTCACCACTCAAAACTTCAGAATCTGCACATATCTGTTTTCCAGCATCAAGTATAATAACATCATCTAATACTATGTCACCTATATCAATTTCCCTTTCTTGTCCATCCCTTATAACAGTTGCTTTAGATATCTTCAATACCGATAACTTTTTTACCAAATTACGCGCATGCATCTCTTGCACAATACCTATTACTATATTAACAACAATTATTAACATATAAGCTAAATTAGTATATGCATGCACAGCAATCAAAGCAATAGCTATCAATAAATTAAATAAATTAAATAACGTACAAACATTATCCCTTATAATCTCCCAATTAGACCTAGTCTTGTCATCATCAGTCTTATTAATTTGCCCTTTTTCTATCCTCGCTCTTACCTCATCTTCCGTTAATCCTCGTATCTTTTCAAATTCAATCTTATTTTCATTTTCATTTTTCTTTTCCAATTAAAACCCTCCTATGTGTTTGATAATTTATATTATAACAAACCAAGTTTTAATTGTAAATCTTTTTTTTAGTTTTGTGCCATTAGGGACGTAGCGTTTTGGCAATTTTTTGCCAAAAAGGAACGTCCCTAAAGTTCACTTATGCACTCTTTAATTCAAGGCGCAATTTATCTGCTATCATTGCAATAAACTCGCTGTTTGTGGGCTTTCCTTTTGCAGCTGATATTGTGTAGCCAAATATGTTTTCTACTACGTCTTGTTGTCCACGCCCCATGCAACTTCTATAGCATAGTTTTTTTATTTTTATTTCCTATAACCTTATGTAAAATATTCGATTTTGTTTTTGCTTTAAATTCGCATAGCCTTTATAGGTTTATGTCTAAATTATTTATAGCCTTATTTTATATTGATTTTCTCACATAGTCAATACCAATAAATCGTTTTTCGGCAAAAAATTTTTCTTAATCGTTGGCGCGAAAACGATAAAAAACTAAAAAATCAAATATTCAATTTTTCTTCGCGCCCACAAAAAAAATAAGCAATAGATTTTTTGGTCTATTGCTTTATTACTTTATTTTACACCTTTCCAGTATTTTTGCCTTTTATAGAAAATTATACTTAATATTAGTACAAATATTATTAGTAGTATTATGATACTTGATAAACCGTGCTTTTGGTAGTTTTGTTGGTGCTACTGTTTTATCATTGTTTTTATTATTGTTTTGTGTTGGCTTTTCTTCTTGATTTTGTTGTCCTTGTGGGTCTTGTTCTTCGCTTGGTCTTTGTTCTTCATCACTTGGCTTTTGCTCTTCTCCACTTGGTTTTTGTTCTTCTTCATTTGGTTTTTGCTCTTCTTCTGGTTGTCCACTTGTTGCTACAAAATTTATTCCGTTTTCTTCACAATATTGCCTTATATAAGAATTATAATCACCATATATAGTAAAATTACTATTAACTAAATCAAAAGCAATTGAACCAACACTTGTTACACTACTTGGTATATATATTTCTTTTAAACTGATACAATTTTGAAAAAATGCACCTGCTCCAACAGTAGTTACATTATTAGTAAATGTAACTTTTTCAAGTTTAGTGCAACCATCAAAAGTGCCACTACTTATTAAATTACAAGGTATTTCAATTTCTTTTAAACTTTTACAATTATTAAAAGCAAAACCACCTAAGGATACTAAACCATTTGGCAATTTCATTTCTGTTAAGTTTTCACAACCTGAAAATGCACTATCTTCAATAATTTTCACAGTGTTTGGAATTGTAATACTAACTATATCATTTCTATATAAAAATGCTTGTTGTCCTATTGTGGTTACTGCCTTTCCATCAATAGTTTCTGGAATATCAACTTTTGTTATTCCCTCTTCTACACCACTAATAGTTATTTCATTTCCAACAACTTTATAATGTAATCTAGTTTGTTGGTCTAAATATTCCTCAACTGCAAAAACTTTTACACTAAATAATATTGATAAAAGTATCAAAAACGCGAATACTACCAAAATTTTTTTACTTTTCATTTGCTTTCCACCTTTCTTATTTTCTATATGTCGAATTATATCATAATAATTTTAATTTGTACACACTTTGTGTACTTATTTTTAATTTATTTTTAATTACAATATGTGGTAGGTGATTATATATGAGAAAATTAAAAATTGAAAAATCTTCAAAAGCAAATGACACAGTAACGAGGACAATTCGTATAAGTGGAAAAACCTTTGACAAAATCAACGAATTAGCGGAAAAAAACGAATTAAGTTTTAATAGTGTTATAAATCAAATTATTGAATATGGTTTGTCTAATTTGGAAGATTA
>CALXJQ010000017.1 GCA_944388665.1 uncultured Clostridia bacterium | reverse complement strand
TCTAGTGCTTGTTTTGGTCTTTCTACAATACCGAAGTCTATGTTGAATGCCTTATATAATCCAGCTTTATCTTCTTCATTATCGCTTACCTCATTTGAAGTTACTGAATTGTATTCTTGCTGATCTTTGTGCTCAATTCCCATATCCATTAATAATGTATATGAGTCCATTTTATCAATAATTACTTCAGTATTTCCACCTACAGTAATTGTTTCTCCGTTACCTACTGTATAATTATCAATAGCTGTTTGTTGGTCATAAGTTAAATGTAACATCTGCTTATCAATTACCGCTCTTTGTGCTCCATCGTCTATTGCATCTGAATAACGGTCGTTTTCTTCTGCTTGTTGATACCAATAATATTTTCTATCTCCACTATAGTTTGCATTATATCTAGTATTATCATATTGACTAGTATAAATATATGCCGTTGATTTATAGTACTGTACTTTATGTTCGGTATCTCCCCAAGTAAACTTGATTATATATTTGCCTGGAACATATCCTGTGAATGAATATAGTCCGTTGTCATCTGTCGTCGCTGTTGCGTCTTCCCATTGATCCGTATCAGGATTTAAAAGTTGCGCAATTTTATCATTTCCATTTTCATCTTTTACTAATGTTCCATCATCATTTGCTTCAATCAACTCTACTTTTACTCCTGGCAATTTTTCTTCACTATCTTCAAGATGTCCATTTCCTCGTCTCTCCCATCCTGTCATTAATCCTGTTGTATCAACACCATCTGCTGGTGAAACTATATCTTCTACAAATGCTACACCATTTGCTACCCTTGGTTCAGCTTTCTTTAATCTAAATCCTGGTGCAATATCTGTATCATCTTCATAATAGTAATCATTATTTGACATAGGTCTATTATTTTCATCTACATCTCCATTTACTATTGCATTTCCTGGGTTTGAGTCAACATCTATACCTGCATAGTCTACTCCATTTTGTAATGTAGAATATGAGCCAATTTCTGCTACATTGTATAGTAAGTCGCTTTCTACAGAGCCATCGTCACCCTTCTCTATGATTTGTTTAACTTGTTCTGCATTTAACTTAAATTGTACATAAATTTTAGTTTCTTGTTGTGGCTCTATTTGAATATTGCATGGTATTGTAAGTTTTCTATAACCGCCTTCTGCTTCCCCAGTTGTTGGTTCCCAACCTGCATCTATAGCTATTGATTTATCATCTAGTTGATCTCCAACTACAATCTCCGCATCAGAATAAGCTTCATCAAAGTAATCAATTATTGAATTTATTTGTACTGTTAAATCTGTTGATTGATTTCGTAGGCCAATTGCATAGGTTATGTATGCACACATTTGATCTGGCTCGCCTTCTTTAATAGCTTCCTCATAATCAGCTTCATATATTGGTTGTGAGAATTGTGTAGTACCATATTCTGATCCGTATTTAACTCCTACCTCATATCCTTCTGGCTCTTGACCTTGTGGGTGCTCAAATCTCTTAGCATATTGATAAATATGGTTATATCCTCTATATGTAACTGCTACACTGTTGATATCCTTTATTAATGACATATCTGGTTGCTCTCTCTTATATAAGCCTAAGTTATTATGTCTTACTATTTCATCGCCCCATGTAAATACATCATTTAAGTAATATCCTGCTGCATCTGTTGAAGCTGTTATCTTTGTTTCTTCTCTTATTCCTTCTATTCTATTTCCATCGCCATCGTAATCATAAGCTATTGCTTGTTTTTGTCCATCTATTGTATTTGTTCTTGGTTCATAATGAGCTGTTGGTGATAATCCACTTTGTCCATCTACTGCATAGTCTGGCGTTAATACAAATTGTTTATATGAATTATCTCCTTCACCTTTCTCATAAGTGAATTTTGTTCCTCCTGCTGTTCCTGTTGTTGAACCTGGTCCATCACTTTCTACTCTATTTAATTTTACATTAAAGTTATATCTTCCTTCTATGTTACCAGTTGTGTTCTGGAACTCTGCTGCTTTTGAAGAATAACCTGACTTAGGATCTCCATCTATCATTGGTGTAACATTTGTATATACTAAACCATTGTAGTCAAATTCTATGTGATAATCTCCCAATGGATTATCTGCATCATCTTTTAATGGTACATCTTCAAACAAGAATGCTCCAACCGTTCTGTCATCTCCCCTAGTAGGGTCTGGGTCTTTCAATATTTCATCCGTTATTTCTGTTGTAGTTGTCTCGAATGGTGTTCCATCTTCTTTTGTTACAACATTTCCTGATGAGTCAACTAATCTTACTGGAATGCCATCTACTCTGTAATCTATGTTTTGTGTATATAACTCATCATCGACTGTTTGTTTTCCGCTTGGAATATCAATCCATACATATCCAGATAGTTTTACATATATCTGCCTATTCTCTAAAACATTGTCTGTTGTAGTTCCTGCCTCTATTTCAAGTGGCATACCATCTGTTGGCATTTCATAGCCATAATTTGGGTTTTTGCTTTCAAATGCTTGGTAGTTACCTACAATCAAGTCATCTACTTCAATTTCACCATTTGCGTCTGTTACAAACTCTGTTGCTTGGTCTCTACTGTCAACATACGAAATTGAGTCTCCATCTTGTTTTACCCATTTTCCTGTGTCAGTGTTTTGGATATAGAATCCAACTCCTTTTAATGGAAATTCGTGATTGTATTTGTTTACCTTTATGATTCTGATGTTTCCTATTAATGGAATGTGATAATCAAAAGGTGTATCTACTGTGTCTGTGTCTGTTTCTGGGAATGATACAATCATGTTTTGCATGTGAGCACCACTATTTAATGAGTCCATCAATATAAGTGTTACAACGCTTCTAGTTACTTCTGTTCTTCCTGTTATTCGAGAAATTTCACTTACTCCAACTGTTGATGGAACTAATACATAGAAGTCTTTTCCTGATTTAATTCCACTAATAGAAACTTGTTGTAGTGTTGTTCCATTATAAGTTGCAAATAATACATTGCTAATTGCACTTCCATTTTGGTCTTCTACTGTTATATTAGTTAAGGTTCCACCATAAGTCCAATTAAATGGACCTATTTTTACATACTTGCTATCACCTATTTCGTAAGGTTCAATATTATTTTTTACACTCTCTACGTTTGTATTATCTGTTATTCCTGCATTAGCTGATGTTCCTGAGTCTGATAGTGAATTTGCATACGCTCTTGCTGCAGCTAAAACTCTATTAGCAGTAGCCTGATCAGGCGTGCCTCCATTTAAAGCAAAGTCTGTGTTCCTTCCCATTCCAATTCTATATCTATTAGCATTATACCAACCTGGGAAAAATGACCATATAGCTTGTTGAGCCTGATTGCCTCCCAATCTACAAATATAACCTAATATAGCAACATCATTGTTGGAAAATGGAGTTATGCTAGGAGTTCTACCATTGTCTGCATAGTTTCCGCTCATTGTTTTTCCATCAATTTTAAGAACTGCAACTGTTTTATATCCCATACCTCCACTAGTCATTCTTTGTCCATGTTGCACACAATACATATTATCTGCTGCCAAATAGTTTTGATAAGTAATCCACACAGAATCACTGCCATGTGCATAAAGACCTAGCCAAGATGGATTATTTACGAAGCCTACTCCAAATACCTTAGAAGGCATTGAAGATATAAACAATGCAGCTAATGCAAGTATTAATGTTAACATTATCTTTTTTACTTTACTCATTTTTCTCCCCCCTTTACTCTTTTATTTTTCTTTTCTTTTTAATAATAATTACTGCGGCTATTGCTAAAGCTATTACAACTATTATTACGCCTATTGTTATATATACTGCTCCACCTGTTTTAATACTTAGTAATACATCTGCTGAGCCCATGTCATTTTCTCCTGATGCTTGATTTCCTGGTGTTGAGTTTCCATCATTTAAGCCTAATTCGTTGTATGCTTCTGCTATTTCTGCTCTATTATTGAAACGTCCTGTGTCTTCTCCTGTCATGCTCTTTGTTAGTGTTAATGTTAATGTTGCTGTTTGTCCTGGTGATAATACTTGGTTTGCTAAGCTTGTATTATATAGTGTGCCACCTGATTGATACCAATCGCTGTTTAATTCTGAACTGAATTTCAATTCACTTGGCATATAATCTGCTACACTTCTAACATATCCGTCTACATCACCATTGTTTGTTACTACAATTTTGTATTCAATTAGTACTGTTGCTCCATTTACTGTTTTAGCATTAAGTTCCATTTTAGCTAATGTTTCGTTGTTATAATTTTGAGTTGTTGTTCCATTTGCATCTTGCACTATTATTCTGCTTACATATTTATCTAGTTTTAAATCAAAGTTTTGACGTTCTATAAGTCCTATATCAATATTTGAAATGTTGCTATCACTTACATTTATAATATCTGTAGAAGCTACTTGACTTGTTTGACCTCCTATTGTTAATTGATTCATCATAACATCTGAGTTTTGGCTTTCTGCTGCTCCACTAGCTTTATATTGAGTTAAAGCATATCTAGTTTGGTCAAAATCGAATATTGCGATATAGCTTCCTACTGGTACGCCATCTATTACATAAATTCCGTTGGCATTAGTTGTTGCTTCTAAAGTTCCTCCTTGTGTATTTTGTGCTAAATTGTCTGTTTCAGTATTTACTAATTGTACTTTTACATTTGATATTGCTTGTTCTCCATTATTTTTTACGCCATCTGCATTTTCATCATACCATGCTGAACCACTAATTGCTTTAGTTGCTGAGCCTGAGCCACTTGTGCCTGGTCCATTACCACCATTTCCATTATTATCATCTGGTGATACATCTGCTTGAATTATATGTGTTATTTCTGGAGAAGTATCTGTTACTTCATCAAATTCTTCTAAAGTTGCAACATTTGTTATCGCCTCTGCCTCTGTTCTTGTTTCTGAATAATCTATAGTTGTATTTATAACTATTGTTTGAGTAGAATTAGCTGGAGTAGCAATTTCATAAGTAAAATCATTTGAGTAGAAATCTACTGCTTCACCATCTACTGTAACACTATTAATTGTTAATGCCTCTGGTACGCTATCTTTTAATGTTACACCTTGTGCATCAGCATCACTTGAGTTTTGTACTTTTATTGTATATTCTATTTGATCTCCAGATTTTACATATTGACTTGTTGGAGTAGCTGTCATATTTAGTGCAAGGTCAAACAATTGTCCTTCTTCTTCCCACAAGTTAGATACATAATTTTCTTGTCCATCACTTGCAACTGCTGAAACTGTAATGTCTTTGCTAGGGTTTTCGTTCTCACCATACACAGTCTTCAATTCCAAAGTTTTGTTTTCTCCAGCTGCTATTGTACCAAGATTAATTTCTGAGCTATATTCTATTTCAGTTTCTTCTATCTCTGGTAGCTCTTCACTAGGATTTTGTTCTGCATCATCTGGTATTTCGTCTGTTATTGATGAATCAACATCAGGCTTAGTATCTGGTATATATACCAAATCTCCATCAGTATATTCTAATTCTGGTATGTTTAATAAAAGAAGTGCAGTTTGTACATTTAAGTTATCTGACAAATTAGGTCTTACTACTACATTATTTTGTGCTGTATCAGATATATTTTCTACTATAACATAATAATCTATTACAGTATTAGGATAAGCTTTTTGAGTTCTATCTGATGTACGTTTAATAGTTACCCTTAAATTTCCATTTTCTACTGTTGCTGTATTTTCTGCAGATTGCTTTGTAACATCTCCGTATTTGATTTCTGCTATATTACTTAGTGTTGTTCCAGCTGCTGTATCGTTTTTTACTCTTACTTCATATTCGCAAGTAGCTGTTTCTCCTTGTTTTAGTGATTCTATTGTTGATTGATATGTTGTAGCATCTAATTCTTTATAATATACTGATCCAGTATATTCATAGTACTCTTCTGGCTCTACCATTACTGTTCCCTCTGGTACTTGACCTGTTACTTGAAGATTAGTTATGTCTTCTGAACCTGTATTTGTAACTTTTACTGTATATCTTATTACTTCACCATTTTTTACAGTTCCATCAATTGCTTCTCCACCTACTGTTGCTGTAAGCTCTGCTTCTGCTACTGGTCCAACTCCTGTTTGTAGGTTGATTTCTGTAGAATTTAGTGATGTGTTCTGCTTTGTTTCTGCATTTGTGTATGCTACTGTATAGCCTGTGCTTGAATTTTGGTTATATTCCAAGTTTGCTGGTATTGTCATCTGGTAATTTCCTTGTACACTCGTCTGTGCATCCATATTATCTATTGTTATTAAGTATTTCTTTGCATCACTTAAGTTTTCTATGCTTTCTGTCCATCCATTTTGTGCATCATTTAAGTCATCTGTTGCATTTTCATTTTCTGTATAGTATACAGTTGCTCCATCTGTGCCTTCTACTGTTATTCCACTATTCATTTCTATATTCATGTTATTGGTAGAATTATTTGTTGGCAAGTTACCTAGTACTTTTACATTTTCTACTGCATTTTCATTGTTGTTTATTATTTCTATTTGTGAGTTTACTTGTTTTGCTGCTTGGCCTCTTTCTACTTTTACATCTGTTGATTCTTCTTGGCCTATTGTTTCAACTCCTAGGTCACTTATGCTGTTTATTGTTGTCATGTCTTTTGGTGCTACTATTCTTATTGGTTGTGTGGTTATTCCTGCAGTTTGATTGTTCTCATACATTATTGCATTTTGGTTATTATATGCCATTGTTATTTGTGTATCTTGTGTTGCTGATTTGTTATCTAGTGTTATATCTGCATTTATTACTAATTGTGCACCCTCTATTGTTTTGTCTTTATATGATGTTTGTTCTCCACTTAATGATATTTGTATGTTTCTTCCGTTTACAGAGTAATCACTTACTGTTAGTTCATCTTCATAAAGCATGTTTACACTATTTATTGTTATATTTTGTACTTGCTCTGGTAATTGAATTACTATGTGTGGGTCTCTATATAAGTCATATTGTTCATCATTTGATACTAATATAGCTTTTATTTCCACATTGTTTGCAATTACTGTGGATAATGTGCTTTTATTTACTTCTAATTTTGCTTTTGTCACAGTATTTTCTAAGTTAATATTACTTTCAACTTCTTGTGTTGTTCCTTTAGAATAATCTGCACTTTCTTCCATGTTGTACTCTACATCTACTTTTGTATTTAATGCCGTTGCATTAGCTACTGCTTCTGCGTCAGAAGCTTTTATTGTGCGTATACTTCTTATTTTCATTTCTCCTTCTGCTATTGGACTTGTTGTTCTTAGTGTGATTGATTTTGGTTCTTGTCCTTCTGCAAAAGTTACTACAAGGTTTCCGCCTTCGTCTGCTGGCGTGTCTTTATTGATTACTCCTACTTGAACATTGTTCTCATTATAAATTGTGATGCTTCCATTTTCTCCAAATAATTCATCAAATTGTGTTTTTGCTATCATTGTTTCATTATATACAACATTTGCTTGAGCTAATGTGTTTTCGTCTGCTACAAATGCTGGTGTATTTTCTTTAATTTGTATATATTCAGGCACGCTTGCATTGTTTATCTTTACATCTACTAGGCTTGCATATTGCCTATCTATTCCAGAGTGTATTTTACCCTTATACATGGTGTCTTCTGAATTTTTAATTGATGCTTGTATTATTTCATCTTTTTCTTCAGCAGTTAATGTAATTCTACTCGTTTGTGTTATTGCTTTTCCGCCATATAATGTAACTGTTTCTTCTGCTGTTGCTTGTTGATTTACCAAGTCTGTATCTTTGTCATATATGCATGACAAAATCACATTCTCATTTCCGTCTTTTTTCCAAGAAACTTTATTATCCTTGGTGTCATTCTTCAATGAAAATGTTACTATTGAGTTTGTATAATCATAGTCAAATGATGTCATGTTATTTAAATAGCTTACTGCTTTTACTTCTGCTTGTTTTCCATCTATTTCTGGAATTGTAAGCTTAGCTTCTATTGTGTTCATTGGGTAATTATTGTCCTTTAATCCCATGTTCCAAGAATATTGTACAAGCCTTTTTTCTTCGCCATCTATTTTTACTATTTTATTTGTTATTACTTGCAAATCATTTACTATGCTTTGCTCATTATTGCTTTCTGTAAAGTTCAACTTCAATTCTCTTGTTGCTGAGATATCAACATCTATTTCATCGTCATTTTTATGAGTTTTATATGTACCAGATAATTTTAACTTGCTAGTACTGCTTAACAAACCTATATCAAAATCTTCATTTTCAATAGGTTCTATTTTTACTCGTATATCTGCTGTTTCGCCAGCATTTATCTGATTTAGAGTGATTTTATTTTCTTCAACTTTATTTACATAGCTGCTGTCTGAACTTATTAATTTAAAGTTGCTGTCTGATAATGATATTTCGCCATTAAAGTAGCCCTCTCTTGCAACTTTTACTTGAATATGCAAATAAAAGTCTTCATCATTATACTCTTTATCAGTTGATGAGCCTTTACTACTTCCTCCACTATCTTCAAAATATGCACTAAATTCTATATTTTTGTCGTTAGTCGAAACGCTATCTGCTGCGAATGATATAAAGCTTTGACCAACAAATATAAAATTAGCCATTGTTAAAGTAACTATTAATAGTAATACTACACCTATTTTTAAAATTTGACTTTTCATCTTTACCCTCCTATATACAACATTTTTTACCTCTACTTCTTATTATAACGCATATTTACATATTTTTCAATATTTTTTCGCTATTTATGTAAATATTCAATAGGATAAAATATCATTAATTTAATTTAACACAATATAAGTTTTTTTGTCAACATTTTTTAATTCTTTTCATATAATTATTTTGAGGTGAGTATAGTTGGATAATATAAATTTTGATGAAAATACCGTAAATAAACTTAAAAATATGATGCAAAATGGTGAATTGAATGATGTCATTTCTAAAATTCCACCTGAAATGGTTCAGAACTTTTCTTCAATGATGAATAACAATAGCAGTAACTCTTCTGATACTGTAGCTGATGAAAAGGTAGCTAATAATACTAATAATAATTTTGATGTTAGTAACATTGATATAAATACTATAATGAAAATGAAATCAATCATGGACAAAATGAACTCTAAAGACAACCCTAGCAGTAACCTTTTGTACTCTCTAAAGCCATACATGCGTGAAAGTAGAAAAGAAAAAATTGATCAATATGCGCAACTTTTAAATATTGCAAACCTTACAGAGATTTTAAATGAAGATAAAAATAAGGAGCAACATCCAAATGGATAATTTTAATGAAATATCCAGATATAATCCTTTCCCTGGAAAACCAATAATTGAATTTGCCGGCTTTAAATTATATCTGGATGATCTTTTAATTCTTGGAATTTTATTTTTCTTATATAAAGAAGGTGTTAAAGACAACCTACTTTTTTTATTCTTGGTCTTTTTGCTTTTCACTTCTTGAACTTTGGGGACGTTCCTTAAAGTTCATTTTGTCACAACATTGAGGTGTTTTTTTCCTCCGTCCCCAAAAACACCCTAAAATGTATCTATTGTTATTTCGTTATTTATTATAGATATGTAAGCTCTTTTGTGAAATGGTTCTTCATCACGATCTATTTCTTTTACGATATTGGCTATTCGTATTTGCACCGTATCTACTGAGCCTGCGGCAATTATTGCTTGCATATTTCCTTTTGCGCCAGCATGTGCCAGTCCTCGTAATGCACCTAGTATTATTATGTTGTCTGAAGCAATCACTTCCGCTCCTGAGTTTACATCACCCATTATTACTAGGCTTCCTTCTGATTCTATTCTTTGGCCAGATCTTAGTGAACCTCTATGAAATTTTGTTTCTGATACTGCTATCTTTTTTTCAAATGTTTTCTTTATATTGTGTAGCCCTAGGCCTTTAGGCATATCGAAATCCACTTCTACATTTATTGTATTTCTTATTAATTCTTGTATTTCGTCTATTTCTTTATTTTTAAGTATTTTTCCTGTTACAGTGATAGGGGTTGTTTCATTTTTGTAAAGTTTTTTTAACTCCGGAAGCTTTTTCTCTAGGGATTCTACTATTTCGACTTGATCTGCATCATCATTTAGTTTTAGTATGATTTCATTTTTTCTTAAATTAATACTTACACAATTTCTTTTCATTTTTTAATTTCCTTCCTCTCAACTCCTCCATTATTTGTCTTTAGTAATTTTTAATAGGTTCCCACATAAGGTGTTGCTGACATATCCTCTGTAATTTCTGCTGTATTCATGCCAAAGTATTCTTCCATTATGTCTCTTACAACTTCTGCTGTATAATTTCCATGTAAACCATTTTCAACCATTACGACTATTGCAATTTCTGGATTCTCAAATGGTGCGAAGCCCACAAACCATGCATTTACTATATCATTTCCTTCTGCATCTTGGCCTGCCTCTGCTGAACCTGTTTTTCCTCCAACGCTTATGTCAAAGTCCTTAAATCTTACATACGCTGTACCTGAACTATCTTGCGTAACAGATTCCATACCAGCTAAAATTGCATTTAGATAATCTTGATTTATATTCATATCTTGCGTATTTTCTTCTGTTATACCCAGTTTTTGATTTACAAAGTTATTAATTTCTTCTTTTGATACTTCAGAGCCATCTGCATTTCTTATTGTTTTTATTATGCTTACATCTATGTTATGCCCACCATTTGCTAGCATACTTATATATTTTGCCATTTGTAGAGGGCTGAATTGGTTATCACCTTGTCCTATTGCAGCATTTAGTGTATCTCCTGGATTCCAATTTTGTGAATCTGGATGTAATGCTGCTTTTGAGTCTCTATCTGCTAATATTCCTGCTGTTTCACTTGGTAGCTCTATTCCTGTTTTTACTCCTAAGCCAAAGTACCTTGCAAATTCAGCTAGTTTGTCTATGCCAACTCTATCTCCTGTTTCATAGAAAAAGAAATTACAAGATTTTTCTATCGCTTGTGATACTGTTAGTGGTCCATGACCTCTATGATAATCTGTATAATACCAACAGTTCATTCTTACTCCATATTTTGTGTACACACCTGTATCATTTATTATTGTACTTGTAGTAATTGCACCTGTTTCTAGTCCTGCAATTGCTGTTATCATTTTGAATGTTGAGCCTGGAGAATATGAATTCTGAACTGCTTTATTCACTAATGGCTTATTTTCATCATTTATATAATTGTTCCAAGCATCTGTGCTTATGCCTCCAACGAAGTCTGCCGGATTGAAGTTAGGGTAACTTGCCATTGCAAGCACCTCTCCCGTGTTTACATTCATAACTACGCAAGCTCCACCTTTAGCATTTGATTTTTGCCCGAAACCTCCATTACGTATTTTTTCTATATTTGCTTGCAATGCATCTTCGGTGGCTTTTTGCAAATTTGCATCTAGTGTAAGCATTACATCTGAACCAGCTATAGCTTCATCTGAAATGTACTCAGCAGTAGTAGCTCCATCTACATCCATGTCAATTTGTCTTGTTCCATTTTTTCCCTTTAAATATTCTTCAAAGATATTTTCTATTCCTGTTTTTCCAATTATATCATTGGCTGTATAATATTCTTTTCTCGTCTCATATTCTTCACTACTGATTTTGCCTACATATCCTAATATATGAGAAGCTAGTTCTCCGAATGGATAATCTCTCACTGGCTCTACTACTATGTTTATGCCTGCAAATTTATCTGAGCTTTCGCTAAATTCTGCTACTGCTTCTCTTGGTATGTTTGTTGCAATTTCAACTGATTTAGTGCTACTATAGCCTTCTTCAGATATCAGATATCTTATTGCTATTATTTTTCTTATTTCACTTACATCTGTATTTTGTATTTCATATTTATCTTTGAATTCATAAAATGCGTCTTCTGCAGAAATATCCTCATCTAATTTGTTTTCTTTTTTCCAAGCTGATAATGTATCATCTGAAATTGTGTATTCGAATGGGTCTATTTTTATTGGAAAATTGTCTGTATATGTACAACCATATTTTTCTAGTACATTAATCATATTTAATATAGAATTATTTAGTGTGTTTGTATCTACTTTAGTTTTATACATTCCTAGCGAAAATTCCATTTTTGATGTAACTAGGGGGGTACCTGATGAATCTAGTATAGATCCTCTTGCTGCCTCTAATGTACTTTCTCTGGTTAGTCTTGTATTTGATTGTTCCCTATATTCTGCGCCATGAACTATTTGTAAGTTAAATAGCTGAGCTATTAAAATTATTCCTATTATATATGTTAATATTGTTAATAAATTAAAACGTAAATTTACATTTGCGCTTTTACTAACTTTGTCGCTTTTGCTACCCTTTTTAAACAATCATTACCACCTTCTTTTTTAGAAATATCTCGTTAATATTTTATTTCCTTTGTATTCATTCTCTATTATATAACCAAATTTTTGAATTAATGGATATAGAATTATTGTTAAAATTAGGTTGTAGATTACTTCTAATGCTAGAATTTTTATAAAGTTTAGTATTTCAACATTTATGGCTAAGAAAATATAATTTAATATGTAACTTACAACTTCATATATTATCGTCGCCGCTAAAACTATGAACATTATTGTCACTCTACTATCTTTTGAAAAGTTTTTATCAACCACAGCTGATAAAAATCCAACTATGCCTAATGCTACAGCTGTTATTCCTATTTTAGTTCCTACTAGCAAGTCCACTACAAGCCCAATTGCTATTCCATAAATTGTACCTAATGTTTTATTAGAAAATAAACCTATAAAAACTACAAATAAGACAAACATGCTTGGTTTTACCCCAGCTATATTGAACCAAGTGAAAAAGTTTGATTGTAAAAAATATATTAAAAATGCCACTAATATTAACACTATATTTATTATAAACTTTTTCACTTATTTCACCTCTCTCCATTTATTGCTATAACTAACTATTTATTTGTTATAACTAATACTGTATCTAATGTATCGAAGTCCACAGCTGTTTCCACTATAGCATATCTGTCTGTCATATTTTGTGTGTTTACTACTCTTTGTACTGTTCCTACATGTATTCCCTTTGGGTATATTCCACCTAAGCCTGATGTTTCGATGCTATCTCCTTGTATTATGTTACAGTCAGTTGGTATATACATTGCTCTTAATGATGATTTATCATCTAAAGTTCCCTTACATACTATGGCGTCTTTTGTTGTACTCATTGAGCAACTTACAGAGCTTGCCGTATCAATTATTGTTTGCACTTTTGCTGTATTATCTGTTACTGATACTATATGCCCAACTAGGCCTTCATTTCCGATAACTGTCATATCAACATCTACTCCGTCGTCTTTTCCTACATTTATAACGATTGTTTTTGAATAATTGCTTATATCTTTGTTTATTACATAGCCTGGAACTGTTTTGTATTCTCCATATTTTTCTGTCAAGTTTAAGTATTCTGTTAAAGTTTCATTTTCTGTTTTTATATTTTCTAATTCTCTCAAAGATTGCTCTAGTTGTTCGTTTTTTTCTTTTAACTCTTCATTTTCCTGTTTTAAGTTATTTATATCTGTAAAAAATGTATCATTACCTTGAACTTTATTTTTTAAATATGTTAAACCATTTTGTATGGGCATGACTAAATTACTTGCAATATTTTCAAAAAATGATGAATCTTTGTCGCCATTCGAAAATATTACAATTAATATTAAAATAATTATAGTTATTACAATTCCAATAATTCCGTCCTTTTTTATTTCTATACATTTTCTACCTCTATTTTTTATTTTCTATTTTCTTTTTCTTGCATTTATTAAAACTGTTTTTAATCTTTCTAAGTCTTCAAGTGTTTTGCCTGTTCCTCTTACTACGCATTCTAAAGGATCTTCAGCCACATAAACAGGCATACCTGTTTCTATGCTTATTAGTTTGTCCAAGTTTTGTATTAAAGCTCCTCCGCCCGCAAGCACAATTCCTTTTTCTACTATATCTGATGCTAATTCTGGAGGTGTTTTTTCTAATGTTAGTTTTACTATTTCAACAATTTTGCTTATTGACTCTTTCATAGCTTCTTCTATTTGTGTTGATGTAACCTTTACAGTCCTTGGTAATCCATCTGCCAAGTCTCTTCCCCTAACTTCCATAGATGTTTCTGTCATTAATGGCATTGCACAACCAATTTGCATCTTTATTTGTTCTGCTGTTGTATCACCAATTGCTAAGTTCATTTCTTTTTTGATGTAATTTACAATATCTTCATCTAATTCATCTCCTGCCACTCTTAGTGAATGACTTACTACTATTCCTCCTAAAGAAATTACTGCAACCTCTGTTGTCCCTCCTCCTATGTCTACTATGATACTTCCGCTGGGTTCACCAACATCTAATGAAGCTCCTATAGCGGCTGCCATTGGTTCTTCTATTAAATACACTTCCTTTGCTCCAGCCTGTATTACAGACTCTTCAACAGCTCTTTCTTCTACTTCCGTAATTCCAGAAGGTACTCCTACCACAACTCTTGGTCTACCTACATTGTATTTTTTTCCAACCTTACCCAATATATTTTTTAGCATTAATTGAGTTGCTGTAAAATCTGCTATAACACCATCTTTCATTGGTCTTACTGCTTTTATTTGCTCTGGAGTTCTTCCAAGCATTTCTTTGGCTTCATTTCCTGTTGCTAATATATTTCCAGTCTTTCTATCTATTGCAACAACTGATGGTTCTTGCAAAACTATTCCTTTTCCTTTTACTGTTACTAAAATATTCGCTGTTCCCAAATCTATTCCTATATCTTTGGATCCCCACGTAAAAAAACTCATTTATCATTTTCCTTTCTTTCACCTTAATATATTTTATTCTTCTGTAATTTTTTTACTTTCTTGAGAGCATTTTTGAAAAAATACTTGTATAAGTTTGGTTTCCAATTATTAAGTGGTCTAACAACTGTATGTCTAGTTGTTGTGCTACTTCATATACTCTTTTTGTAAATTCTATGTCACTCCTGCTTGGCGTCGGGTCACCACTAGGATGATTATGAACTAGAATTATTTTTGTAGCATTCATTTTTATTGGTTCTATCATTATATCTTTTATTGAAACATTTACAAAGTTAGTACCTCCGAATGCAATATCTTTTATTTTTATTATTTCATTTTTATTATTTAATATTACTATTTTTGCAATTTCTCTTTTTTTGAATCTTAATTTTTCTAAAAAGATTTTGGCTAAATCATAAGGTTTTTTTATTACTACTTTTTTATAGTTTGAAGGAGTTTGCATTCTAGCGCCTAGCTCTGCAAGTGCTTTTAATTGTATAGCTTTTACTTTGCCAACACCTTTTATTTGCTGTAATTCCTGCATTCCTATATTTCTTAAGAAATTCAATCCTTCTTCTTCTGAATCATTCAAATTTAAGATATTTTGCGCTACTTCTACTGAAGTCATGTCTTTTGTTCCTGTTTTTATTATTATTGCTAATAGTTCTGCATTTGATAATGCTTGTTCGCCATAAAGTTCTAATTTTTCATAGGGTCTTTCTGCCTCGGGCAATTTTTTTATTTTTATTGTCAATTTAATTCTTCCTTTCTTTTATATTGCCCTTGTATCTATCTTATTTTTTAAATTTTTTTGTATATGAATATTGCCAATAACATTCCTATAATACTAGCAACATTTATTTTAAACATTAGTGCAAATGTTATTTTTATTATACTTAAATCTAATACTATTGGGTTTTCTAACCCGAATGTCTGGCTATAAGATAACCACCATAACCAACTAACATTTGATGCTAATTCTCCAAGTAATCCACCTATTACCAATCCTGATAATATAAATACTAGTAATACCCATATATTTTTTTCTCTCGTTGCCATTTTATACCTCCATTTTCTTTTGTTTATATTACAATTTCTTTACATTATTTTTTCCTACGGATATTTGTTTTTCTCTATCTATGGTATTATATATTGAATTATCAATTTTTTCAAGTAGATTTTTAATTTTTTTATTTACCAAAAATTGTGTCTTTCAATATAATATTATTAGTAGTATAATATTATTAGTTAATTAATTAGGGGGTCCTCTTATGAAAATTGAAAAACTTACAGAAAATAAAATTAGAGTTATTATGAATTCCAAGGATTTGAAGGAAAATAATACTGATATACATACTGTTTTAACTAAATCTATTAATTCTCAAGGACTTTTTTTAGATATTTTAAAAAAGGCTGAAAAAGAGCTTAATTTTTTTACAGAGGGATGTAAACTATTAATTGAAGTTTTTTATTCTTCTGATGACATTTTAGTTTTCACTATAACTAAGTTTTTGCCTCAAGCATCTTCTCAAAAAGGTAGTGAGAATTTAGGTGGTCATAAAAAGCTAATTGTTAAGCGAAAAAATTATAATGTTAAAAACAGTCAATTGATATATGTTTTTGATAGTTTTGATACTTTTTGCGATTTTTGCCATTCTTTATATTTGTCTAATTTTGGAATTGCTAATTTTAAAAAAATTGCTAAAAGTATTACACTATATTTATATAATGATACATATTACCTAATATTAAAAAATATTAATACAAAATTTGATGAAACTAAAAAACTTTTTTCTTCAATTTCTGAATTTGCTAAATACAAAACATTTTCAGAAATATTTACAAATAAACTTCGTGAGCATGGGAAAATAGTGGTTAAGAATAATGCTATCGAGTTAGGAGTTAAACATTTTGCAAATATAGATTTATAATTTATAAAAAGATCAATTTGTTATAGACTTACAAACTGATCTTTTTATTATTTGTTTTAGAATTTAATATAAGTAATTTTGTGGATTGTATGCCACTCCATTTACTCTAATTTCTAAATGTAAATGTGGTCCTGTTGAATTTCCTGTTGAACCAACAGCTGCTACTGTTTCTCCTTGAGTAACAGTTTGTCCAACAGACGCATATAGTTTACTACAATGGCAATAGTATGTTTGTACATTATTTCCATGTGATATTACTAGCATATTTCCATAAGAACCTTTACGTCCAGAAAATGTTACTGTTCCAGAAGCTGCTGCTTTTATGGGCGTTCCACTAGCTGTTGCTATGTCTAAACCTGTATGTGCGGAACTTCTTACTCCGCTAACAGCTCCAAATTTTGATGTTATTACTCCTGATACTGGCTTTATTAAGCTTATTCCTAGGTTAACCTTTGCATTTGACCTAGTGCTAGATGTATTTACTCTACCACTTGAGCTTCTGCTCGTAACAGTAGTTGCCTTAGCAACTTCAACTGGCTTTGGAGGTTCAACATACAAGGCTGCTATTGCATCATCAGAATTTGTAAAATCTTTTAGTTCTGTTTCATATTTTTCTGATATAGTTATGTTATTAGCATTTTGGCTATTTTTTTCTTTTAAACTGTTTACAACCTTTTCTGCATCTTCAAAATTTGCTACATACATTTTTTCTTCTTGGCTTGTACTATCTACTAAGGCATAATATCTATAATAAGTAACTCCTTCATTTTTTATATCAGAAAATATTTGATCATCATTAGTGACTATGTTTTTCTTTAACAAGCATAATTTATATTCTGGCAAATCGTCCACTTGTACAAATGCCACATTTTGATTTCCCTCATCGCCATTCTCAATATAATTATTTATTTTTTTCTGCAAGGCTGATTTATTTTCTGTATAACCAACTTGCTCTCCATTAATAAATACACTATATGTTGGCTTATATAAAAAAGCTATTATTCCAACTATTAAAAAAGTTGCTATTAAGAACAGTACTATGAATTTTATGCTTCTTCTAGTATGTAACATAATCTTTTTTAACATTCCTATATCAATCTCCTTTGTATTTACATATTTTTCTTTTTTAATAATATTGTACTTTTTATTTTTTTGCAAAGAGATTGTTTCATCGATTTCCGTAAGTTTTTTTCAATTTTTATAGTATAAACTCTTTAAACATCATTTTATCTCGTTTTTTTATCTTTTGCATTTTTAATTATTATTTTTTATTATACTTAGCTTTCTTTTACTTCTAATTTCGATATCCTATAATCAAATCCTTTATGCTCTACTTGATTTTCTTTATGTCTTTTATTATTTATTTTGTTTTGCTTCTTGTTGTCTTCCCCTATATTGATTTGCGTCAATAATATTTGAGTCGTATTATTTATGCATTGGTCTAATTTATCATTACACTTTTTAATTTGAGCTGACAATCTATTGTCAACTTCCACGATTTGAGCTGATAGTCTATTATCAACTTCTGCAATCTGTGCTGATAATCTACTGTCAACTTCCGCAATTTGTGCTGATAATCTATTGTCAACTTCTGCAATTTGTGCTGATAGTCTATTATCAACTTCTGCAATTTGTTTTGATAGTCTACTGTCAACTTCTGCAATCTGTGCTGATAATCTACTGTCAACTTCTGCAATTTGTGCTGATAGTTTATTGTCAACTTCTGTAATTTGTGCTGACAAATTTTCATTAACTTCTTTTATATCAACTTTTAGGCAAGAGTACAATTCATCTATAGTCACTATTACCACCTCCTTTAATTTCGATTTTAATACTTTTTTACCGAACTTAATTAATAAGATACATAAAAAGTATCTTGCTATGATTTTAAATGTTTTGAGTCAAAAAATACTTTAAGAAATATAAATCAAATTTTTTTGAACACACTCTATTTAAATTTACGAGTGATTTTTATTATAATAGAAATATACATGCCTAACACAAAAATAAATGGCTGACATTATATTAACACATATTTTATTTTTTTTCAACTATTTTTTTATTTTTTATGAATTTGTTTTTTGGTGCACCTGGAGGGATTCGAACCCCCGACCTTCCGGTTCGTAGCCGAACACTCTATCCAACTAAGCTACAGGTGCATTATATGGTACTTTCTTATTATACTTTAAATTTTTAATTTATTCAAGATTTTTTGAATATTTTATTAAAAAATGCACAAAATAATTTAAGAATATTGGTAAAGAAAAGGAGGAGAAAAATGGCAGACTTAAATCAATTAGAATTACAACACTTAAGACATTTAATAGGTGCTCATGAAACCGCATATCAAAAATTGAATACTTATTCTTCACAAGCTGTTGACCCACAAATAAAGCAATTATTTACAAAATCAGCTCAGGATGCTTTAAATACTAAGCAAAAGTTGATGGGCTTCTTAAATAATTAATTCAAAGCTTTTATTTTATAAAATGAATTTGATAAAGTTCGAATGGAGGTTTTTATATGGATGAGAAAACTATGGTTAACGATATATTAGGGTGCGTAAAGTCTGATTTAACAGCATATCAAACTGCTATTACAGAATGTGAAAATATGCGGTTTAAGACAAACTCTTCAACAAATAAGGAACAATGATGAGAGTTTTCAATATGAATTATTTAAAATAGCTCAATTAAAAGGATATTATGTACCTGCCCAAAAAGCTACAACTACCGAAGTTAATACTGTTAAAAGTGAAGTTCAATAAATATATAATCAACTCCCACATTTAGGTTTGTTTGATGTGGGAGATTTTTTATAATAGTTTGTAGCACTTATTATATAAATACGCTTTATCCTTTATTTAATAACTTCTAGGTTGGCGAACTTTGCCATTAATCTTTTATGACCTACTTTATCAAAATTTATATCAACTTTTAAGTCTTCCCCTTCTGGTTCGACTTTGCTAATTGTTCCCTCTCCAAATTTTTTATGAAGTACTCTAACGCCTGACTTATATTGAGACAAGTCCACTTTTTGTGCAGAGGTTTGTTTTTTATTTAAGTTGTTTAGAAAACTCTCTGCAGTTCTGAATGCGAACCCTGTGGAAGGCTTTTTAGTGTTTTTAGCAACCATTAATGGCTCTTTTTCATCTATTTTATAAGTTTTTAAATTTTTATCCTTTTTATTTCCATACGTCCATTTATAAGCAAAATCTTTAAATATTGAATCATCACTTGAGTTAGATTCAAATGCCTCTTTATACCCATCTAATAACTCTGACGGAATTTCCTGTAAAAATCTTGATACTGGATTATAACTTGTAGAGCCAAATATTGTACGCTGTTTGCTACAGGTCAAGAATAAATTTTCTTTTGCTCTAGTTATACCAACATAACATAGTCTTCTTTCTTCTTCTAATTCTTTTGGTTCCATCATTGATTGATGGCCTGGAAAAATTCCATCCTCCATTCCAACTAAGAATACTGTTGGGAACTCTAGCCCTTTTGCACTGTGCAATGTCATTAGAGTAACTGAATCTTCTTCATCTGATGTGTTATCTATATCACTTGAAAGAGTTATTCCTTCCAAAAATTCTTCTAGTGAGTTTTCTGCAAATTCTTCTTCAAATTCCATTGCAACAGTCAACAATTCTTCCAAGTTTGCAATTCTATTTTCCGCTTCTATTGTATTTTCTAATTCTAGCGCTTTTGTATATCCAGTTTGTTTTAATGTTTCTTTTATTAACTCTGAAATTTCTAATTTGTTTTTTTCTTCTTTTAATTTTTCTATTGTATTAATGAACTCGCGTGAATTTAAAAATACCCTGGTTAATCCAAATTCATCTGCTCTTTTGATAACTTCGTACATTGATGTAGCATTTTCTTCTGCTATTTGTTCTATTTTATCTAAGCTAGTTTTTCCAATTCCTCGCTTAGGCTCATTAATTATTCTTCTTAAACTTATGTTATCAGCACTATTTTGAATTAGTCTTAAATATGCAATTGTATCTTTTATTTCTTTTCTTTCATAGAATTTTAATCCCCCAACAATTTTATATGGTATATCTTCTCTTCTTAGTATGTCCTCTATTGCCCTTGATTGTGTATTCATTCTATATAAAATAGCAAAATCTGAATAGTTATAATTATTCTGCTTTTTTAATAATTCTATTTCATCTGCTACATAAGAGGCTTCATCATATTCATTTTCTGCTTGATATACTTTTGGCAAACTTCCTTCTTCATTTTGTGTCCATAGCTCTTTTTTATATTTCACTTCGTTGTTTTTTATTACGGAATTAGCAACTTTTAAGATATTTTGTGTACATCTGTAATTTTGTTCCAGCTTAATAATTTTAGTTCCCGGAAAGTCTCTTTCAAAGTTTAATATGTTTGATATGTCTGCTCCTCTAAAGCTATAAATTCCTTGATCATTATCTCCAACTACTGTAATATTTCCATTCTTAGAAGCAAATAATGTTACTAGTGTAAACTGTGCTTTGTTTGTATCTTGATATTCATCTACTAAAACATATTTGAATTTATTTGCGTAGTACTCTAAGATATCTGGATTTTCCATTAATATTTTTATTGTATAATTAATGATATCATCAAAATCTATTGCATTATTTTCCTTTAATCTTTTTTGATATAATTCATAAACATTAGCAATTTTTTCTTTTCTAAAATCTCCACTTGCCCTTGCTTTATATTGTGCTGGTTCTAGCATTTCGTTTTTAGCATTGCTAATTTCTGACATTACGCTCTTGTCTGTAAATAATTTATCATCTATACCTAAATCTTTTAAACAATTTTTTACTAAAGATTTTTGGTCTGAAGTATCAAATATTATAAATGATGAATCAAAGCCAATTCTATCTATAAATCTTCTTAAAATTCTAACACAAATAGAGTGGAAAGTTCCCATCCATATATCTTTTGCTGGATCTCCAACTAATTTTGTTATTCTTTCTTTCATTTCATTAGCAGCTTTATTTGTAAATGTAATTGCTATTATATCCCAAGGTTTAACACCTTTTTCTCCAATTAAGTATGCAATTTTATGTGTCAATACTTTTGTTTTTCCGCTTCCCGCACCAGCTATTACTAGACATGGTCCCTCTGTGGTTACAACTGCTTCGTATTGTTTATCATTTAATCCTTCTAATATATTTGACATTATTTGTTTCTTCCTCTCTATTTATTCTCAAAAATTTGTTTGCTCGTTCTATTTTACTATATATTTTGTAAAATTGCAAGTACTTTATAATTTTTTTTATAACCATTCTCCTACTTTCTTTATATATATTTTCTTTACAATTTGCACTAAAATTACGTACAATATGCTTAATGCAATTACTATTAAATAATATAAAGGTGGCATAATTTCAAAGTGAAATGATGAAATACCATGCAATATAATTGGCGCTAATATTGTTCCTACCATTGTAACAATAGTTAAGCAAACTAATTTTGAGTTTGGCCTAGATTGCACAAAAGGTATTTTTGATGTACGTACGAAATATATTATTAAAGTTTCGCTTATTAAACATTCTATAAACCATGCTGTTTGGAAATATGATTCTTTTGCTATTGAGTTATATCCCAATATGAACCAAAATGCTAAAAATGCTAGCACATCTATTATTGAACTCACTGGTCCCATAACATTCATAAATGTTCCTAAGCCTTTTGTATCCCATTTTCTTGGTTTCATTAGGAATTCTTCGTCTACATTATCATACGGAATTGCTATTTGAGAGAAGTCATATAAAAAATCCTGTATCAACATTTGTATAGGTAGTAATGGCAAAAATGGTAAGAATATGCTTGCAATAAATATGCTAAATACATCTCCAAAGTCTGAACTTAATGCCATTTTCATATATTTTATAATGTTTCCGTATACTTTTCTTCCTTCTATAACTCCATCATATATTACTTTTAGGCTTTTTTCTAAAAGTATAATATCACTGGCTTCTTTTGCAATATCTGTTGCAGTATTTACGCAAATTCCAACATCTGCATTATGTAATGATGGTGCATCATTTACTCCATCACCCATGTATCC